>CAZQJB010000058.1:0-8613 GCA_964593115.1 uncultured Aquificales bacterium | reverse complement strand
CGGGGACGGGGGCGCTGTATTCACCAGGGACCCTGAGATGGCGGAGCGCCTGCGCATGCTGAGAAACCATGGCCAGAAAGAGAGATACCGCCACCACTCCATCGGCATGAACGGTCGAATGGACACCTTGCAGGCGGCGGTTGTGCTGGTTAAGCTGGCCCACTTCGAAGAGGAGATAAGGCTGCGACAGGAGAAGGCCCAGATGTACGACCATGGGCTTTCTGGGGTGGTGGAGACCCCAAGGGTTTTGCCCCACAACCTCTCGGTCTATGCCCAGTACACGGTCAGGGCCGCTGACAGGGACGGGTTGAAGCAGTACCTTGAGTCTCAAGGCATACCAGTTGCAGTCCATTACCCGGTTCCCCTTCATCTACAACCCTGCTTCGAGTACCTGGACTACCATAGAGGGGATTTTCCCAATGCCGAGAAGGCCGCCGACCAGGTGATTAGCCTTCCCATGCACCCCTATCTGACCCAGGAGGAGCAGGGGCTCGTGGTGGATGCGGTGAGGGGGTTCTATGGGTAAGACGGTTCTGCTCACGGGATGCGCGGGTTTCATCGGCTGGAAGACCGCCGAGCTCCTGCTGGACCAGGGGTTCGAGGTGGTGGGAATAGACGACCTTAACCGCTACTACGACGTGAGGCTGAAAGAGTGGAGGCTATCGCGGCTTCAGTCGCATGGGGGTTTCACCTTCTACAAGGGTGACATTGCTCACGAGCCCTTCGTTGAGGATCTATTCTCCCGCCATTCTTTCCATGCGGTGGTGAACCTCGCCGCCAGGGCAGGGGTTAGGTACAGCCTGGTGGATCCCCAGATCTACCTGCGCACCAACGCCAAGGGCACCCTCACCCTACTCGAGGGCTGCAGAAGGTTCAACGTGAAGAAGTTTCTGCTCGCCTCCACCTCCAGTCTCTACGCAGGTAGCCCACTGCCCTTCGTTGAGACGCTGCCGGTCAACCAGCCCCTTTCACCCTACGCCGCCTCCAAGAAGGCAGCCGAAGCCATGTGCTACTCTTACCACTACCTCTACGGGATAGACGAACCCGTGGTGCGCTACTTCACGGTTTACGGTCCCGCGGGGCGGCCAGACATGAGCATATTCAGGTTCATCAAGTGGATAGACACTGGGAACAGAATAGTCATTTACGGCGACGGCTCACAGAGCCGGGACTTCACCTACGTGGACGACATCGCCAGGGGCACCGTGGCGGGATTGAAGAAGGTGGGTTTCGAGGTGGTGAATCTTGGTAACAACAGGCCACACGGGCTCATGGAGGCCCTTGGGCTCATTGAAGAGGCACTGGGAAAGAAGGCCACTATCGAGTACAGGCCCTTTCACAAGGCCGACATGATGGCAACCTGGGCAGAGATATCTAAGGCAAAGAGGCTATTGGACTGGGAGCCACGTGTTGATCTTGCCGAAGGTATAAAAAGATCGGTAGAATGGTACAGAGAGAACAGGGAGTGGGTGAGGGATATCTCGTGTGAAGAGGGAGAAGCGAAGGAGGAGAAGGTAAATGCTTGAGTTCTTGGTGAGGTTCTTGCTGTTCATCCTCTACCTTGTGGGAGGATTGGGGCTTTGTGCCGTGGGAGGGATAGCGTTGTGGGCCCGCAACTGGAAACTGGGTGGTATCTCACTGGTGCTGGGCCTTCTTGGCCTTAACGGGGCCTACGAGGCAGCGGTGCTGCACCATCCCGCCTGGTTCGTGCTTCTCACCATCTTCTTCGTCTGCCTGGTGGTGGCAGGCCTGCTCTACGTCACCGAGCCCGAGCTTGGGGTGATCGACAGGTTCAAGTCGCCTGAGAGGTTGCTGGAGGAGGGTAAAAAAGAGAAGGCTGCCCTGAAGCTACGTAAGGCCAAGAGATACGCCGAGGCGGCAAAGCTCTACGAGGAGCTGGGATGGGACTCCTCGGCCCTCTTCTGCTACGAGGAGGCGGGGAACTGGGAGAAGGTGGCCGAGCTCTCGTTGAAACTGGCAGAGAAGGAGACCGACGACTACTACCTGCGCAAGGCAAGGGAGATCTTCGAAAAGAACCTGAACGACCTGAAAAGGGCCGCCGAGGTGGTGGAGAGGCTGGCCCAGAACGAGGGGTGGTACTGGGAGGACGCCGCCGAGCTTTGGGGGAAGGTGGGAGACTCCCAGAGGCTTGGGGAGGCCCGTAACCGCATGCTGGAATACTACCTTGCAGAGGCCAAGAAAGAGGACGGCGGTGTATTTTGGTGTGACGTGGCCGGCGTTTACGAGGACCTTGGTGAGACCGACAAGGCGGTAGAGGCTTACAGAGAGTTCCTATCGTACGTGGAGAAGATGGAGGAAGAGGAGAGGGGCCGTGGCTGGGTACGCCACGAGGTTGAGACCTATTACGCCATCTACAGGCTCACCGGAGAGGAAGAGGCCAAGACCAAGGGTGACGATGCCCTCGAGCGTTACAAGGCCTACCTTGAAGAGACCATTCTCGACGAGAACTACCGCAAGGAGCTGATCGAGAAGGTGAAACGCTGGCTGAAAGAGAAGGTCTCGCTGAAGGAAGAGCTGAAGGGATTGAAGTGATGCGCTACCGGGTGACGGTTACGCTGAGGGAGGGCATACTGGATCCCCAGGGAAAGGCCATAAAAGGCGCCCTTGAGAACCTCGGATTTGCAGGTGTGGAGAGGGTCAGGGTGGGCAAGGTGATAGACCTTACCCTCTCAGAGGGAGACGACGAGACCGTTCACCAGATCTGCAAGCAGCTTCTTGTGAACCCGGTGATCGAGGACTACCAGGTGGAGAGACTGGCAGAATGAGATTCGGGGTTGTGGTATTTCCCGGCTCAAACTGCGACCACGATTGCCACTATGTCTTGAGCCGCGTGCTTGGGCAAGAGGCGGTTCACATCTGGCACCAGGATGAAGACCTGCATGGGGTGGACTGCGTGGTGTTGCCAGGGGGCTTCTCTTACGGCGACTACCTTAGGGCAGGGGCCATAGCGAGGTTCTCGCCTGTGATGGCAAAGGTCAAGGAGTTTGCAGACCGGGGTGGGCTGGTTCTGGGGATATGCAACGGTTTCCAGATATTGCTGGAGTCTGGCCTGCTTCCAGGTGCCATGCTGAGAAACCGCAACCTGCAGTTCATCTGCCAGTACGTGAACGTTGTGGTGGAGAACGATTCCACCCCCTTCACCCAACTGGCCGAGAGGGGACAGGTGCTTAGAATCCCCATCGCCCACATGGAGGGCAACTACGTGCCCCCTCCAGGGGGGGTGGAGGCCTTAGAGAGGAAGGGCTGCGTTCTGCTGCGGTACTGCTCACCTGAGGGCGAGGTCTCTGAAAGGTGGAATCCCAACGGCTCAGCGGGTAACATTGCGGGGATATGCAACGAGAGGGGTAACGTGGCAGCCATGATGCCCCATCCAGAGCGTTGCGCCGAGCCCATAATGGGAAGCCAGGACGGGCGGCTCATCTTCGAGTCGGTTATCCATCACCTCGAGGAGAGGGCAAGCAGGGCAAGCTGATGGAGGAGCGCCTTCAGCGCTACCTCGCCCGTTGTGGAGTGGCCTCGCGCAGAAAGGCCGAAGAGCTGATCTTGCAGGGCCGCGTGGAGGTGGACGGGGTTACCGTTACCCGACTTGGAACCAAGGTTGACTCCCATCGCCAGCAGGTCACCGTTGACGGCCTTCCCGTAGAGCCTGAAGAGCCCGTTGCCGTCATGCTGAACAAGCCCTCTGGTTACGTCTCCTCGGTAGAAGACGAGCCACCCTACCCTTCTGTGTTGCGCCTGGTGAAGATTGAACAGCGGATCTACCCGGTGGGCAGGCTGGACGTGAACAGCAGGGGGCTTCTCATCCTCACGAACCGCGGGGACCTCTACCAGAGGGTGGCACATCCTCGGCACCATCTTCCAAAGCGGTACAGGGTCTTGGTTGGTGGCAGGGTGCCTGGTAAGGCCATCTGCACCCTCGGTGGAGGCATGATTGTGGAGGGTGAACACTACTCCCCCATGCAGACAAAGGTGATATCTTTCGAGGGCGGAACCACCACCCTCGAGATGGTGCTTCACCAGGGCCGCAAGCGTCAGATACGCCGTGCCCTGGCAGCTTTAGGTTTGAAGGTGCTCGACCTTCAACGGGTGGCGGTAGGCCCCCTCACCTTGGAAGGGCTTCCCGAGGGGGAATGGAGGTTCTTAGCGGAGGAGGAGCTAAGTCTGCTCTTTGGGTCACATACCTGTCAGGATCCTTTACCTTCCAGATCTGGATGTAGGGATTCCAGACGATAACGGGCTCGAATGCCCTGCGGTCGTAGATGTTCGAGAGAAACATCTTCACGAATATGGAGTTGTAAAAGTCCTTGGATACCACCACCAGCCTCCACCTGTTGGCCCCGTACTGCTGGATCACCGCCTTTAGCCGGGAACGGGCATAGGCGGGATAGGGTCTCGCCTCGGGACGGTTTGCAATCACCGTGGTTACCTCTGCCAAGGGGATCGTTCTGCCGTTCAGCTCCAGCACCCCCGCCACGGTGCTGAGCTTCGAGTTTCTGGTGCACTGGTAGATGCCGGGGCGGCGCAGGCTGCAGTCTGCCTGGAATATGGCCGGCTTAGTGCCGTTCTCCCTGTTCATGTCCCAGGTGCCAAAGTAGTACCACCACCCAGCCTTGGCAATCATGTCCTTGGTGTAGGCAAGATAGACAGGTATAGCATTCTGGGGGAAGAAGAACTCTTCCCAACCCTTGCTCCAGCCCACACCGAACCTCTTCAAAACCCCTTTAAGGCCCGCAGGCCCTGCCTTTATGGCGTCTTTTAGCAAAGAGACCGCCTTCTTCTCGCTTCCGGTTACAGACTCAAGGGTGCCCACTGACTGTTGTAGTCCCCTGGTGGTGTAAAACCTCATCAGGCGGGCCCCGAACACCGGGTCAGGGGTGGCCATTCCCAGGGCCAGGAAATACGATGTGGGTCCAAGCTGGGTTCCCCCGTCTCCCAGGGTTCCCAAGCCTCCCCAGTACTGGATAAGGTAGCCGTAGTCCCACCAGGTCCAGACAGCGGCGTTTTTTGGTGCCACCGATTTTAGCCTGTGAAATGCCGTGGGAATGGGTGAGAGGGCAATTGGTGTGGGCAGGTAGAGGTAGTCCCTTTTTGCAGGTATCCAGACAAGGGCTGCCGAGAGGACGATGGGTGCGGCAAACCGTGAGACTCCCAGTGTCTTCCCCTTAAAAAACCTGGCCACTCCCTCGTAGGATAGGTAGGCAAGGTATCCTCCGCCCAGGGAGAGAACCAAGGTCAAGAAGGGCACGAACCTGGCGCCAGACCTGAAGCACCATAGCCCCAGCACGGCTATGGGGGCAAGAAGAAAGGCCTTTCTCCACTCCCTTATTCCCATGGCCAAGGCCCCTATGGTGCACAGCCAGAAGATGGCCGCGCTCCCCCATGTCCTGTCGTAAACGCTCGACAGGTTTTCTGGGGTGAGCTCAGAGATGGAGCGGGAGATGGATGGAAAGGCACCACCCTCTGCCGCCACGTGTTTCACGCTCACGTAATAGACCTTGAACCTGGAGGCGAAGGCCTGGAGTGGTGTTAGTACCACGTGTAACGAGCCGGTGAAGACGAGCCATAGCGCCGAGTAGCAGAGGTAAACAACCGCGGCCTGGGCCAGTCGCTCTTTCCACCTCCCCGGTTCGGCCAACAGGGCCACCAGGATACCTGCGCCCAGGAAGGGCAACAGAAAGGCGTTTCCCGCGCCCCACCACCACGAGAATAGAAAGAAGACTAACCCTGCTGCCACCGCCCAGACGAATCCCCTGTTACGGTCTTTCGAGATGAGCATCCTGGCGAGCAGGTAGGTGACCAGCAGGGTGAAGGTGAAGTTCAGGGCATCGGTGTCGAACCAGCCGAGCTTGGTACGGTAGTAGTACTGGTTTGACATCACCCCAAGAAGGGCGGCTCCCACTCCTGTGTAAACGCCGCCAAGCAGAGAGCCCCACAGCAAAAATCCCACCACGATCAGGCTGCCCACGAAGATAGGGAATAGGCTGAACACCCATTCGTAGGGAAGTGAGGTGAACTTGGTTGCTATGGCTCCCGCCAGGGAGATGGCAGGGGGCAACCCGCTCTCCTTCTCAGGTGCCTTAAGGCTTGTGTCCCATCCGTCTTCCCAATAGGCATACTTGCCTGCAACCGCCCTAAGTGTCTCCCTGCCCGTGAACCGGCCCTGGGCTATGTCCCTTGCCTTTCTCGCGTGAAGAAAGGCGTCGTAACCTGTGAAGATAGGCCGTCTCTGCTCAACGAAAAACTCTTTCTTGTAGCGCTGGTTCCACGTGGAGACGTCGTGCCAACGCACCCCTGCCGCCACCGAAAAGGTGACCAGAAAGGCTATCACCCAGGCAGACCACCTATTCAGAAACCTGTTGTCCCTCTCCACCACCTCGGTGAAGGTTGGGATGGGAGGAGAGCTCTCTACGGGTTCCCTGGTGCTCTCTTTCATCCGGTCCTTTCTCTGCCGTTTCCCCCCTTTTCGGGTATCGGTCTCCCTGCTCGCCTTTGCCGTTCTCTTGTGCTTTCCCTGCCTCTTCCTGGCCATCTGATGCCTCCCTCGCATATCGATGTCTGGTGTTCAGGTATAACACCGTCTTGGGTCTTGAGAAATACAAAAAGGTGTTTCGGGGAAGAAACCGGCCAGCGGATGTGTGAACTCTAAGGCAGATCTACAGCACCGCCCCCACCTTCTGGGGACGGTGCACATGGACTGTTTCTATCCTGCCTGTCTGGCCTCCTGTAGTTCCACGGATGGAGGCACCCGCTGGTCAGAGATTCTCTCCATGAACTCTTCCCTGAAGTAATCCAGAGCGCTCTTTATGGGCATTATTGGAGATTGTCCCAAAGGACAGAAGGAGGATGCCTGCATGGTGTCTGCCACCTCCAGAAGCAGGTCCAGGTCCCTTTTGGTACCTTCGTTCTTTGCTATTCTCCCAATGATTGTGAGCATGGCCTTGGTACCCATTCGGCAAGGGGTGCACTGACCGCAGGACTCGTGCTCGAAGAAAGAGAGAATAGAGTGGAGCAGGGAGACCACCGATGCCTCTTCGTCCACCACCAGTATAGCCCCCGAACCCAGAACGGCAGCATACTCTTTGAGGTGGTCGTAGTCCATAGGCACATCTAAATGGGCTTTGCTTAGGAAGGCCCCGGCAGCTCCGCCCACCAGCGCCCCTTTGAAATTCTTTCCCTCTTTTATGCCCCCACCAAACTCATAGATGATTTCCCTAAGGGTGGTGCCCATCTCCACCTCGATGAGCCCTGGTGTCTCTATCTGTCCTAAGATGGTGTAAACCTTGGTTCCAGGGGAACTGGGGGTTCCGAATGACTTGTACCAGTCTGCACCGTTCAGGATGATAGGAGGCACATTGGAGAGTGTCTCCACATTGTTCACCACTGTGGGCTTGCCCCACAAGCCCTTCTGTGCAGGGAAAGGAGGTTTGAGCCTGGGCTGGCCCCTCTTCCCCTCCAGGGACTCGATGAGGGCCGTCTCCTCTCCGCAAACATAGGCGCCTGCCCCCTTCTTGATCTCCAGATGGAAGGTGATCCCGGAATCCAGGATATTATCCCCCAAGAGGTTTTCCCTGTAGGCCTGCTTTATGGCATTGTCGAGTCGGGCTATGGACAGGGCATACTCCCCCCTGATGTATATGTAACCCTTGGTGGCTCCAATGGCGTAGCCTGCCAGGATCATGCCCTCTATCAACCTGTGCGGGTCTCCCTCTAGTATTAGCCTGTCCTTGAAGGTGCCTGGTTCCCCCTCGTCTGCATTGCATATCAGGTACTTCTGTACCGGAGTTTGGGGTATGAATGACCACTTTTTGCCCGTGGGAAATCCAGCTCCTCCCCTGCCTCGCAGACCCGACTTGGTCACCTCATCTACCACGTCTTTGGGATCCCATTTCTCTTCAATCACCTTGACCAGGGCCTGGTAGTCACCTGCGGCTATAGCCTCTTCCAGGCTTTCTGGGTCTATAATCCCGCAGTTCTGGAGAACCACCCGGGGCTGGGGTTTCTTCACCAGGCCCGTGGGTTTGATCTCCACCACCCGGTCTGCGGCCACCAGGGGTACCTGCAACCTCTTCACGGGGCGCCCCTTGAGAAGATGCTCCGTGACTATCTCGGGCACGTCTTCCACGCTCACGTTGGCGTAGGCCACGGCATCGGGATAGACTACCAATACCACTCCCTTACCTATGGGTCCCAGGCTTCCTGTCTCTACAACCTGAACCTCGTCTGCCAGTCCCTTGTTAACGAGCTCCCCGATGAGGGCTCGCTCCACCTCCTTTGCCCCTGCCAGCATGGAGTTTGCATCGATACCTATCAGCACATGGCTTCTAATGTGCCGCATCTCTCCTCCTTATGTCGTCGATCACCCTCTGGATCTTCTCCTCGGTGAGGTTTCCGTACACATCGTTGTCTATCATCATGGCCGGTGCCACCCCGCATACCCCCAGGCAACTGGTGGTTTCCAGGGTGAATACGCCATCGTGGGTTGTTTCTCCCACGTCAACGTTCAGCACCTCTCTCAAAGATGCTGTAATGGTGGAACCACCCATGGCCTGGCAAGGGGGAGACACGCATACGCGAATTATGTGCTTGCCCCTG
>CAZQJB010000057.1:0-8670 GCA_964593115.1 uncultured Aquificales bacterium | reverse complement strand
GAAGATATGCACCACCCCCAAGGGGTTGAGGATATGCGAGGTGGTCTCGTCTGTGAAATGACTCCCCGCCTCAACACCCTGTAAAAAGAAAGGGGCCTGACTGGCCCCCTTTGTGATTACCCGCTTCTTTTACCTGCCAAGCCTCTTCTCGGCCTCTAACACCGTCAGGGTTCCGCTTAGCACCGTGTCTGGGTTAAGAGACATGCTGTCTATGCCGCACTTAACCAGAAACTCTGCGAACTCCGGGTAGTCAGAGGGGGCCTGGCCACAGATGCCCACCTTCTTGTCGAACTTGTGGGCGGTCTCTATCACCTGGGCGATCAACCGCTTAACCGCCTCGTTTCTCTCGTCGAAGATGTGGGCTATCAGCTCAGAGTCCCTGTCAACGCCCAGCACCAACTGGGTGAGGTCGTTTGAGCCAATAGAGAAACCGTCGAATATCTGGGCAAACTCGTCTGCCAGTGCCACGTTCACAGGTAGCTCGCACATCACGTAGATCTCAAGGCCGTTCTCTCCCTGCTTCAGGCCGTTCTTTGCCATCTCGTCGATCACCTTTCTCCCCTCCTCGGGGGTGCGGCAGAAAGGCACCATGAGCTTCACGTTGTTAAGCCCCATGACGTCTCTCACCCTCTTCATGGCGGCGCACTCAAGGGCAAAGCCGTCCCGGTAGTTGGGATGGTAGTACCTGCTTGCCCCCCTCCATCCCAGCATGGGGTTGTGCTCCTTGGGCTCGAACAGGTAGCCTCCCACCAGGTTCTCGTACTCGTTGGTCTTGAAGTCGCTCATCCTCACGATCACGTCCTTGGGGTAGAAGGCCGCGGCCAGCGTGGCAACGCCCTCGGCAAGCTGGTTGACGAAGTATGCCTCCTTGTCGGGAAAGCCCAGGGTCATGCTCTCTATCTGGGCCTTCAGGCCGTTGTCCTCCAGCTTATCGAAATAGGCCAGGGCAAGGGGGTGAATCTTTATGTACGAGGTGATTATGAACTCCAGCCTCGCCAGTCCAACACCGTCGTTAGGGATGAACGAGTACTTGAAGGCCTCCTCGGGGTTGCCCAGGTTCATCATTATGTGGGTCTTGGGGCGTTCAAGGTCCTTCAGGTCAAGCCTGTCAACCTCGTACTTCAGAGTGCCCTTGTAGATGTTTCCAACGTCGCCCTCTGCGCACGAGACGGTGATGTCCATTCCGCTCTTGATCACCGAGGTGGCAGTTGTGGTGCCCACCACGGCGGGTACACCAAGCTCGCGGCTCACTATTGCCGCGTGGCAGGTTCTGCCCCCCTTGTCGGTGACTATGGCGGCGGCATACTTCATTATGGGTTCCCAGTCGGGATCGGTCATGTCGGTGACCAGCACCTCGCCCTCTTGGAAACTGCTTATCTCTTTCACACTTCCAATAACGTGGGCCTTGCCGGTTCCGATCTTGCTTCCAACGCTCTGGCCCTGCACCAGAAGCTCGCCCTTCTCCAGAAGGCGGTAGGTCTCAAGAACGTCCATGCGTCTCTGGGAGTGTACCGTCTCTGGCCGCGCCTGCACGATGAAGAGCTGGTTGTTGATGCCGTCCTTGGCCCACTCGATGTCCATGGGCCTGTCCACACCGGCCTTCTCGGTGTAGTGGTCTTCTATGGTTACGGCCCACTGGGCCAGCTTAAGAATCTCGTCCTCCTCAAGGACGAATAGCTCCCTCTGCTCCCTGGGGACCACCACCTTCTTCACGCTCTTGGTTCCCACCTTGTCGGAGTAGATCATCTTGGACTGCTTCTTTCCGCGCTTTCTGCGCACCACCGACCTGTAGCCTTTCTTCAGGGTGGGCTTGAACACATAGTACTCGTCGGGGTTCACCTCTCCCTGGACTATCATCTCTCCCAGGCCGTAGGAGCCCGTTATGTAAACCACGTCCCTGAACCCGCTCTCTGTGTCTATGGTGAACATCACCCCGCTGCATGCCTTGTCAGAGCGCACCATCTTCTGAATACCTATGGATAGACCCACCGAGAACTGGTCGAACCCTTTGTCGTAGCGGTACGAGATGGCCCTGTTGGTGAAGAGCGAGGCGAAACACTTCTTGCAGGCGTCTATGATGGTCTTCTCTCCCCTGATGTTCAGATAGGTGTCCTGCTGTCCGGCGAAGGATGCGTCGGGAAGATCCTCTGCAGTGGCCGATGAGCGAACAGCCACGTCGGTGTCTGGACCGTACTTCTCGCACAGCTTCTGGTAGCATTGGGTGATCTCTTCGGTGAGCTGCTGGGGAAACTCTGAGTGGTAAATGAGGTCCCTTATCTTCTTTCCCGTGATGCTGATACTCTCGATGTCGTGGGTGTCTAAGTTCTGCAACACCGCCTGTATCTGGTCTTTGAGCTTGTTATGCTCTACCACGTCCCAATAGGCATCTACAGTGATTGCAAAACCGTCTGGAATGTTGATTCCCTTGGGGGTCAGTTCTCTGAACATCTCCCCCAAAGATGCGTTTTTCCCGCCGACCAGGGGCAGGTCTTCCATGGTGAGCTCTTCGTACCACTTGATGTACTTCATCTCTATCCTCTCTCTCCTTCTTCAAAGGATGGATTTGGGAAAAGTCTAATCTCTATTGCCCTCTTATGGGCAAACAGCCGTTCTTCGTTAGCTAAAGTCATTGCGTGAGGGGCCAGGTCTTTGAATAGCCCTTCTCGCACCTCTATCAGGCTCGATCTCTTCACGAAGTCGCCGGTGTTAAGGGGTGAAGAGAACCTGGCGCTTCCGCCGGTGGGAAGCACGTGGTTTGGCCCGGCTATGTAGTCTCCTATGGGTTCGGTGGAGTACTCTCCAATAAAGACGGCCCCAGCGTTCTTGATCTGGGTCATTAGCTCCCAGGGATTTCTAACCACTATCTCCAGGTGCTCTGGGGCTATGTTGTTGGCTATCTTCACCATCTCTTCGGTGTTCTTTACCACCAGCACCGCTCCGAAACCCCTTATGGCCTCTTCTGCAACCTTTCTCTGTGCCCCGGGAAGGTTTCTTAACTGTTCTTCCACCTCTTTCACCACGGCATGGGCCGTCTCTTCGCAGGTGGTGAGCAGTATGGACGATGCCAGGGGATCGTGCTCTGCCTGGGATAGCAGGTCTGCCGCCACTAAAGCGGGGTTGGCAGAGTCGTCTGCCAGCACCAGTATCTCGCTGGGGCCAGCCACCATGTCTATTCCCACGGTGCCGAACACCGCCTTCTTTGCAAGTGCCACGAAGACGTTTCCCGGTCCCACGATCTTGTCAACCCTGGGAACACTCTCGGTTCCGTAGGCCATGGCGGCTACGGCCTGGGCCCCACCTATGCGAAACACCTTGTCAACCCCTGCTATTGCCGCTGCGGCCAACACCGCCTGGTTCACGAATCCCTTGGGGGTTGGTGTGCACATCACCACCTCTTTCACCCCTGCCGCCTTGGCAGGAAGGGCGTTCATCAACACCGACGAGGGATAAGAGGCCCGGCCCCCTGGCACGTAGATGCCCACCCTCTGCAACGGGATCACCCGTTGACCCAGGATGCTGCCGTCCCCTTCTGTGTGGAACCAGCTCTCTTCCCTCTGCCTCAGGTGGAACTGGAAGATGCGCTCGGCTGCCACCTCCAAAGCCTCTTTCAGGCTGGCAGGTAAAGATTCTACCGCCTCCTTTAACTCTCTTGCCGAGAAAGAGAGGCCCGTCTCTTTTAGGTCTATCCCGTCGAAGCGCTTGGTGTACTCAATGACCGCCTGGTCCCCACTCTGGCGCACCCCTGAAAGTATTGAGCTCACCTCTTCGTGAAAGCGCGCCTCAAGGGCCTCTCCCCTCCCCAGTATCTCTGAGAGCCTCTGGCTGAATCCAGGGGTTCCGCTGAGGAACAAGGGTATCACGGTGATAGTTGAAGGGTTCTGTTTGTCTTTCTGACCAAGTCTCTCATCCCTCTAAAGCAACACAACTCATTGGTAAACAATGACCATCTCACTACCGCGGGGGCCTCGTCCCCCTCTTCCCCTCTAACACAGTTTGGCAATCCACCTGCCTTCATGAACAGCTTAGACGGCCTCCCAACCGAAGTATGGTTGGCCTTATAGAGAGAGATCATCCCCCTGTCAAATAGGAGAAGGAGAGTATTAGGAAAATAATATATGTCATCAACATGATGGCCCCGTCGAGTCGAGAGAGACGTCTTTTTATTCTACACATGAGCACGAAGGCCAGGGCAACCAGTATCATGTATGGCAGGGCTATGGTTCTGATGGCGGGCGATACCGACACCTTAGCAAATGCAGAAGAGATACCTGAGATTAGCAGAATGTTTGCCACGTTGCTGCCCACCACGTTTCCCAGCATGATATCGCCCTCTCCCTTCACCGAAGAGCTGATGGTGACACCAAGCTCTGGTAGCGAGGTGCCCACTGATATGATTATCAGGGCAATAAACCCACCGTTCACCTTCATTATCTCCGCCAGTTTAAGGGCGTGATCTACGGCCTGGTTAGAGCCCAGTATCACCATGGCCAGTCCCACCGCCCACTTGAGAAGGTTAAAGGGGGTGATCTCGGCAGGGGGCTCATCCCTCTCTTCCACCTCTTCACCCCCTTTGAGAGAGAACAGGTAGAGACCGTAGAAGAAGAGCATGGCCACTCCTGCCCAGTGGGGTATGGTAGAGAAGAACGAGGCCCCCCACAGGGCAAGGGAGGATAGTACCATGGCACCCATTGCCAGGGCCTGGCGCCTGCTCCAGGATTCCAGGGGCCTTATCAGTATGCCCACCCCTGCCACCAGCGACAGGTTCACCACGTTGCTGCCCACCACGGTGCCCACCATTATGGCAGGTGTGCCCTTCAACACCCCTGCCAGTGATGCCGCGAGCTCTGGCAGGGAGGTGCCTATTGAAACCACTGTCATTCCTATCCAGTAGGGATGAATGGAGAGCCTGTTGGCAATGGTGACCGCCCCTTCCAAGAAGAGGTCAGAGCCTTTTAGCAGTACGGCGATGAAGACGAAGATCATAGCGCCGTGCAGTAGTATCCCGCTCTCCATGGTGGGTTTGCCTACTAAAAGCGCCTCTGCATGGCAACGAGGCCTGTAAGAAATATACCAATAAAATGGCGGTTTCCTGGGGCTCTCTCGGTCATTTGGCGCCCTTGGCCTCTTCTTCACGGTGCCCGGCAAGGCCAGATTTTGTGATGGCTGGCACTTGACCGGCTTGGGGGGTGGTGGTAATTGCAAACCGGGTTTTGAGAAACCCGGATGAAGGACGAGACCCATTAAATCTTTAGTTGAGGAGGTATAAGGTTATGGCCCAGATACCCGAGAACTACCTGCCCCCCCGCGAGTTGTGGCCGGACTACAAGATTCCCGCCGAGTTCGTGATGCCAGAGAACGTCAACCTGGCCGACTGCCTGGTTGACAAGCACATCAGGGCGGGCAAGGCCAACAACAGGGCTATCCTCTTTGGTGACAAGGTGGTCACCTATGGGGAGCTGCAAGAGATGTCCATTCGTCTTGCCAACAGCCTGGCAGAGTTAGGGGTCGAGAAGCAGGACCGTGTCTCTATTCGCATGGTGAACTGCCCCGAGGTTTTAGCCGCCATATTTGCGGTGATGAGGCTGGGGGCCATCCCCGTTCCCATGTCCCCACTGTGGACCAAAGAGGAGATCGCATTCACCCTGAACAACGCCGAGGCCAAGTACATCTTTGTCAGCTTCCCACTGCTGGGAGAGGTGGAGAAGGCGAGGCCCGACTTCCAGTTCACCAAGAACGTGATCGTGGTGGGTGGTCCTCCCAACACGGCAAAAGAGAAGGATATGCTCTCTTACGCAGACCTGCTCGAGAAGGGCAGCACCACCATGGTGTGCGAGGCCATGACCCCCGACGACATAGGCGTGATACTCTACACCTCGGGTACCACCGGACCCCCCAAGGGATGCGTCCACTTCGTGAAAGAGCTGCTTCCCGAGTGCTACCTTGTGAACAAGTACGTGTGGAGGCTGGTTGAGGGCGACATACTTGGTGGCTCTGCCCCTGTCTCCTTCGCGGCCGGTTTCGGAACCTTTGCCCTTATACCCTTCTACGCAGGGGCCACGGTCTCTCTCATGGGCAAGTTCGATCCCGACGACCTCATGTCCGTCATCCAGAAACACAGGGTTACGGTGCTTACAGGTCTTCCCACGGCATACAGGCGTCTTCTCGCCATGGAGAACTTTAACGACTACGACATCAGCTCTGTGCGCATGTTCACCACCGGTGGAGACGCCCTGGGTAAAGAGACCTTTGATGCCTGGCTCGACAAGGTGGGCATTCCCATCTACGAGGGCCTTGGTGCCACCGAGATGGTCCACCTCATCACCTCTAACGCCGTGAACATGAAACCCAAGGCTGGCTCCATCGGTATCGCCATTCCCGGCCACGACATCAAGATACTTGACGAAGAGGGCAACGAGGTTGGTCCTGGCAACATAGGCAAGCTCACCTGCCAGGGTCCAACGGGGGCACTCTACTGGAAGCCCTACGCCGACGGCGAGAGGCTCATGAAGAACCAGAAAGAGAGCATATTCCAGGGCAGGGTGAAGCTGGGAGACGCGGTTTACATGGACGACGACGGATACATCTTCTTCGTCTCCCGCGAGTCCGACATGATAAAGAGCTCTGGCTACCGTATCGGTCCCGCCGAGGTAGAGGACGCCCTGAAGAAACATCCCGCCGTTAAGGATGCCGGTGTCATCGGCTCTCCCGACCCGGTGAGGGGAGAGATCACCAAGGCCTACGTTATCCTGGCCGAGGGCTACTCGCCGTCGCCTGAGCTGGCCAAAGAGATCGCGGTATCGGTGAAAGAGCACATAGCGGTTTACAAGCAGCCAAGGGCCCTCTGCTTCTGCGACTCGCTGCCGGTCACTCCCACTGGCAAGCTGCTGCGCAGGGTGCTGAAGGAGTGGGATTCCGAGAACAAGTACGAGACCATAACCATCTCGTAATACGGGCTCAACCTTGATTCACGGGGCCGAAGGGGGTTTCCCTCTTCGGCCCTTCGCTTTATCCTGGATCAAGTAGAGAGATAAAAAGGAGAACCCAATGAACCGCTCGCCCTTTCTGATGGCCTGCCGGGGTGAAAAACCCCCTTACACCCCTGTCTGGATGATGAGACAGGCAGGGCGATACCTGCCAGAGTACATGAAGATACGCCGCTCGGTGTCTGGATTCCTCGAGCTTTGCAAGACCCCGAAACTATCTGCACAGGTTACCGTTCAGCCCGTGGAGCGCCTTGGGGTGGACGCCGCAATACTCTTCTCTGACATACTGGTGCCAGTAGAGGCCATGGGGGTTCGCCTTGAGTTCATAGAGGGCGAGGGGCCAAGGCTTGAGTACACAGTGAACTCCATAGCCGATGTTGAGGCCCTGAAGGTGCCAGACCCCGCCACCACCATGGACTTCGTGCTGGAGACCGTAAGAAGAGTGAAAGAGATGCTGGCGGGGCAGGTGCCCCTGATTGGATTCTCGGGGGCACCCTTCACCCTGGCGAGCTACATCCTTGAGGGTGGTGGAAGCCGGCACTACCTGAAGACAAAAACCCTTATGTACACCCAGCCCCAGGTGTGGCACCGCTTGATGGAGAGGCTTACAGAGACCGTGGTCTCTTACCTTGTTGCACAGGTTGAGGCAGGTGCCGATGCGGTGCAGTTGTTCGACTCGTGGGTGGGCGCCTTGGCCCCTGCCGACTTCAGGGAGTACGTGGCACCATACACGAGGCGCATAGTCGATGAGGTTAAGAAGACCAGGGTGCCCTTCATACTCTTTGGCACCGACACCGCCACCCTGCTGGACGAGATGGCGGACATGGGGGCAGACGTGGTGGGGGTTGACTGGCGCATAGAGCTTTCGCAGGCGGTGAAAATCATTGGGGGCAGGGCCTCTGTACAGGGCAACCTTGACCCATGTGCCCTTTTCATGCCAAGGGATGCACTTGAGATGCGAATTGAGAAGATACTCGAATCAGGGCGTAAAGCAAGGGGTCACGTCTTTAACCTTGGTCACGGCATTCTGCCCCAGACAGACCCAGAGATGGCAAGGTTTCTGGTGGACACCGTTCACCGCCTAAGCTGAAGGCGAGCAGGGTTTGGCCTTCGAATAGGGCTTGTTGCCTGAAGGCTGCCTGGATAGTGAAGCTTCGTTCTTGGTTTCTTGGCAGCCTCTTCATCATCGGTGTAACCCCGCCCCCTTTGCAAGGTGGATACGGGGCTTCACTTTCTGATTAAGATACTGTATCTAAGAGGTTGGGTCTGAAGCCTGCGTGAAGCGCTTTGGCCTCAGCCTGGTTTCAGGTGGCAGGTACCGAGTCTCGGTTGGGAGGGTAGCATGTTACAGAATTATGCCGTTTGGTGTGCCGTTGGCGCAGTTGCAGGGTTTGTGGTTGGGGGGGCTGTGGCCTGGCTCATGGCCTCGAGCCGGGTCAAGGGCGCCTTGGGTGAGCTAAGAGAGCGCCTTGCCAGGTACGAGAATGAGATCGATGAGCTAACCTCGAAGCTTAACAGCGAGAAAGAGGCAAGGATAAGGGCAGAGACCCAGTTAGAAGAGGGCCAGAAACGGCTCGAAGAAGAGAAGCGCCTTCTTGAAGAGGCCAAAGAGAAGCTCACCGACACCTTCAAGGCGGTGGCAGGTGACACCCTGCAGAGCAACACCAAGGCCTTTATTGCTCTTGCC
>CAZQJB010000056.1:6768-8743 GCA_964593115.1 uncultured Aquificales bacterium | reverse complement strand
CACCGAGAATCCAAGGAGTAGCGAAAAGCGGTGGCAGCGCAGTGAACGCAGAGGATCCTCGAGGATGTTTGTGGGACGGGCGGTTCTCACCCTTCTTGCCGTAAGGTCCTCAAGGCCCCCTGTGGGGTCGAGTACGGGCGAGCCACTCTCTATCCCCTCCTCGGTGATGGGGGCCGCCAGGGCGTTGATGGTGAAGTCACGGGCGGCCATGTCCTGGTGGAGGGTTGGGGCCCGGGGCTCGGTGAAGTCCAGTATCCAGCCCTTGAATATGCCCCTGAATATGCCTCTCTCCCGGTCCAGGGGAAAGCCTTTCATTCCCAGCGCCTCTGCCCTCTCCATGAGCCTGGGTGCGGCGTTGGGGCTCATGACCAGTATGTCCAGGTCCTTCGACCTTCTGCCAAGCAACTGGTCTCTCACCATCCCCCCCACGGCGTAGAGGGGGGCCCCCACCTCAACCAGCCCTTTCAGCAGGGGTTTCAAGGGCTCGGGAAAGGTGAACACGAAGCGGTTGTTCACCTGGCTCACCCTCTTGACCCCCCTCCCCCGTGGTGGATATACAGAATGGCGTTGCGCCCATAGCTCAATTGGATAGAGCACGGGACTACGGATTCCGGGGTTGGGGGTTCGACTCCCTCTGGGCGCGCCATTCCGCCTTCATCTTTCAAGGCCCCCTTATTGTTCAGTAGGGGCCTTTCTGGCCTGAAAGGGGTCTTACCGTGGTGGGTTTTTGGGGGGAACCAGTGGTCTTCCCTTTGCCCAATGGGTTGCATGGGGGGACTCATTGGCGGTTGGCCAGGACCTCGCGGGGCTTGCTGCCCTGGGCGGGGCCCACTATGCCCTCGCTCTCCATGCGCTCGATCATCCGTGCCGCCCTGTTGTACCCTATCTTCAGGTACCTCTGGATCATCGAGGCGGAGGCATGTCCCTGCTGTATCACCAGTTCCACTGCCTCCCGGTAGAGGTCGTCCTCTTCGTCTGCCTCGCCTCCACCCTCCACCACTGGCTTGGCCACTATCTCCTCGTCGTACTGGGGGCTGCCCTGGGAGCGCCAGAAGGAGGCCACCCTTTCGATCTCTCCGTCGCTCAGGTAGGCACCGTGTATGCGGATCAGGTCGGAGCTGCCCGGGGGAAGAAAGAGTGCGTCACCTGCCCCCAGCAGCTTCTCGGCACCCATGGTGTCGAGTATCGTGCGTGAGTCCACCTTCGAGATCACCTTGTAAGAGAGGCGGCAGGGAAAGTTCGCCTTGATGAGACCGGTGATCACGTCCACCGAGGGGCGTTGCGTGGCCACGATCAGGTGTATTCCCGCTGCCCTGGCCTTCTGTGCCAGCCTGGCGATCAGGGTCTCCACCTCTTTGCCAGCCACCATCATCAGGTCGGCGAGCTCGTCGATCACGATCACCAGGTAGGGCAACGACTCGTCCGCAATCTCGTTGTAGCGCTCTATTCCCCTTATTCCGTACTGGGTTAGAAGCTCGTAGCGGCGCTCCATCTCGTTCACCGCCCAGTTGAGTGCAGCGGCGGCCTGACGGGGATCGGTGATGACGGGGGTTATGAGGTGGGGAATGCCGTTGTAAACCGAGAACTCCAGCATCTTGGGGTCAACCATGATGAACTTAACCTGGCTGGGAAGGCACCTGAAGAGCATGCTGCATATCATTGCGTTGAGCCCCACGCTCTTTCCCGAGCCGGTGGAGCCACCTATGAGCAAGTGGGGCATCTTGGCCAGAGCTGCGACGAAGGGCTTGCCGAAGATGTCTTTGCCCATCACCATGGTGAGGGGAGAGCTGGACTCGGTGAACAGGTGGGACGAGACTATCTCGCTGAAGCTCACCTCTTCCCTCTTTGTGTTGGGCACCTCTATTCCCACCACACCCTTGCCCGCTATGGGGGCCACCACCCTGACGCTTTGGGCCTTCATGGACAGGGCGATGTCGTCGGCGAGGTTAGCGATCTTGCTCACCTTTATTCCCGG
>CAZQJB010000056.1:0-6758 GCA_964593115.1 uncultured Aquificales bacterium | reverse complement strand
AACTCGAACATGGTCACCACGGGACCCGAGTGTATGCTCACCACCTTGCCGTGCACCCCGAAGTTTTTCAGCTTCTCCTCCAGCAGCACCGCCTGCTGCTCAAGGCGCTTGGTGTCCACCTTGCTCAGCCCCTTCTTGTCGGGGGGCGAGAGCAGGGAGATAGGAGGAAGGCTAAGGCTTTTTCTTCCTCTCTTCAGAGAGAACCGCCTCTTGGGCCTTGGGGCAGTGGTTGGTGAAGACTCGGCATGGCCCTTCTCAGAGACAGGTGAGGGAGAGCGGTGGGGCTCATACTTTTCCCTCTCCCTGGGGGACGGTGAGGGGTAGGGGGCCGGTCGCTCTTCTGGCCCTTCTGGAGTTCCGCCCCTCTTGAATATTACGTCGGCCTCCCACCACAGTGCCAGGCAGCCCGCAATCACCAGCAACATTATGCTGCATCCCCCGGTGCCGAGCCACCTGCGGAGCAGCATGGCCCCCTGGGCCCCTGTGGTCCCGATGAACCTTGCGGGGTGTGGGGGCATAACAAGAGAGAATATGCCTATGATCCCTGCAAGCAGCAAGATCATGCTCAGCATAAGGTCTGTGCCCCTTCTCCAGCGGCAGGTCACCATGGTGGCCCCTGCAACTATTCCGACCATGGGGAGAGACAGGGAGAGCCACCCACCCCTGGCCCAGGTGTAGTGCCAAAGCCTGGTGCCCACGCTTCCCACCAGCTGCGGTGCCTCGTTTAGGGCAGATGCCACCATGGCCAGTGCGAGAAATAGGGAGAGCCCCACAAGCACCATTCCCCCCACCCGAACGGGGCGGCTGGTGAACATCCGCTTCAGAATGGTCTTTACAGGTTCCAGGCTCATGGCCCCAATCTATCCCAAGCAGGGGTGTTGTTCAATTTGGCCCCTTGGTCTCTCAGCAGGCGCCCTTTCTGGTAATCACCACCCAGGGGGTCTTGAGTAGCAGTGATACGTCTTTTCTCAGAGACCAGCTATTAACGTACTCTGCCTCTATTTCGAGCCTTCTCTGAAAAGGCAGCTCGTTTCTTCCCCCCACCTGCCAGGGGCCGGTTATGCCTGGTGGCACCGAGAGAATGGTGTCGCGGTACCGGCCCATCTCGTCCCACTCCCGCGGCAGGTAGGGCCTTGGGCCAACCAGGCTCATCTCTCCCTTAACCACGTTTATGAGCTGGGGAAGCTCGTCCAGGCTCCACCTTCTTAGCCACTTGCCCACCCTGGTCACCCTGGGATCGTAGCCCCTGAGCTTCTTGTACTCCTCCCACTCGCGACGGGCGTCTGGGTTCTTCTTTAGATACTCATGCAGCATGGAATCCCCGTCTCGGTACATGGTGCGAAACTTGTAGCAGAGAAACCTGCCTCCCCCCTTAGCGAGCCGCTGGTGCTTGAAGAAGACCCCCCCCTTCGACTCGGCGGTGATGAGCACACCTGCAATGAGAAAGAGGGGCGACAAGAAGAGCAGCAGTGCGGCACCGCCCACCCTGTCCATGGCTGCTTTCAGCCTACGTGGCCAGTCTTTCTCCGTACCACTCCTTCCAGAACCTTTTGTACTCTTCATCCCTCTCCAGTATCCTCTGCCACCACTCCCTGTTGTTCACGTACCAGTCTATTGTTGCGTCCATGGCATCCTCGAAGCTGTGGGCAGGCTTCCATCCAAGCTGCTGCCTCAGTTTCTCGGCGGAGATGGAGTACCTCGTGTCGTGGCCTGGCCGGTCCTTAACGTGGCGGATAAGGGTAGGGGGCTTGCCTATGCGGTTGAGTATTCTGTGCACCACCTCGATGTTCTCCCTCTCGTTTCCGGCGGAGATGTTGTACACCTCGCCCAGCTTCCCCTTGGTGAGCACCGTGGCTATCCCCGAGCAGCAGTCCTTCACGAATAGCCACTCCCTCTTCTGCCTCCCGTCTCCGTAGATGGGCAGGGGCTTGTCGTGCAAGGCGTTTATCACCATCACCGGTACCAGCTTCTCTGGGTACTGGTAGGGACCGAAGTTGTTCGAGGGCCTCACCATGAGCACGGGGAGCCCGTAGGTGGTGAAGAATGAGGCCGCCAGCCGGTCTGCCGCCGCCTTTGCAGCAGAGTAGGGGTTTCGGGGATTGATGGATGCCCTCTCGGTGAACGAGCCCTGTGGTGCCACCCCGTAAACCTCGTCGGTGCTGATGTGCAGAAACCTGTGCCCGCTGTCACTGCTCCATCCCGCCTTGCGGGCGGCGTCGAGGAGGGTGTAGGTGCCCACCACGTCGGTGGTGAGAAATGCGCCAGGGTTCAGAATGGAGCGGTCCACGTGGGTCTCGGCGGCGAAGTTCACCACGGCGTCAACCCTTTCAATTAGGGCCTCTACCACAGGGGCGTCGGTTATGCTGCCCACCACCAGCAGAAAGCCTGCATCACTGGCAGCGAACCCGTCCAATCTCTCCCTCAGCTCCTCTCTGCCCACCAAGGCCTTTGGGTAGGGTTTCAGCTTGGGCTCCCACTGGCAGGGCACCTCTTTTGGACCCAGCACCTGCCAGTGCCCTGACAGCTTCCAGCCTATCCTCTCGAAACCCTCTCCCTCGCTTGCAATCAGTATCTCTCTGCCATCAATAAGGTCTGCCAGGTTCTCGGGGGTGCCCGCATAGGTGAAGGCATCGAGCACCACCACCTTTCGGGCAACCTTGGCCTCGAAAAGGTGTTTCACAAAGTTGCTGCCTATGAACCCGGCCCCCCCGGTGACCAGGACGGTGTCGAACTTTTCTGTCTGGTTCACTATCCTTCTCCCTCGATGTCCCTGTGTCTCAGTTGTACATGGTAGCCGTGCTCTTCCATCTTCTCACGCAGCCTCTCGGCAACGGCAACAGAGCGGTGCTTGCCCCCGGTGCACCCTATGCCAATAGAGAGGTAGCGTTTTCCCTCTTGCCTGTACCGGGGCAGCAGGTACTCCAGGAGCCCCCAGATTCGCTGGCAGGTTTCGTTGAACTCAGAGTGCTCCTCCAGGTACCTCACCACCTCAACATCCATGCCGGTCTTCTCTTTCAGGCCGTTCACGAAGTAGGGGTTTGCCAAGAACCTGACGTCGAACATCAGGTCGAGAAACGAGGGCAGGCCATACTTGTAGCCGAAGGTGCACAGAAGCACGTTGAAGAATCCTTCAGCGCCCCCGAAGAAGGACTGCACCGTTCTTCTGAGCTGGTGTATGGTGAGCTCAGAGGTGTCGAGCACGAATAGGGATAGGTCACGTATCCTCTTCAGCATCTCTGCCTCTCTTCTAAGGTCCCTTTCGAGGTCGCCCCCCTTCAGGGGATGAAGCCTTCTGGTCTCGGTGAACCTTCTCACCAGCATGGGGATGCTGGCCTCGAGAAAGAGCACCTCCACCTTGATCCCCTTGGCCTCCATCTCGTTCACTGTGTCGGCAAAGTCGTCGAGATTGCCACCGCCGCGAATGTCTATTCCCAGGGCCACGTTGGATAGTGGCTCTTCTGAGCGCAGGCAGAGGTCGGTGAAGGCAGGAATAAGTGCCAGGGGCAGGTTGTCGATGCAGTAGAAGCCGATGTCCTCCAGTGCCCTGATGGCCGCGGTCTTGCCCGCCCCCGACAGGCCGGTCACCACCACGCAGCGGGTGGGGTGCCTTGAGCCGGTGCCCTCATGGTTACCCATGAAGGGTTCAGAACTCCGGTTCGATTAGCCCGAAGTTGCCGTCTTTGCGGCGGTAGATGACGTTCACCCTTTCCGTGGCGGGATTGAGAAACACCAGGAAGCTCGAGTCAGAGATGTCGAGCTGCATGGCGGCCTCTTCGATGCTCATGGGCTTCATGGCGAACCTTTTGGTGCGGATTATCTTGGGACCGCTGTCGTCCTCTGTCTCCGAGTCCAGCACCTCCATCTTCACCCAGGCCCGCTCCTCGTCCCGTGCCTTCTGCTGGGTCTTCTCCTTGTGCCTGCGGGCCTGCTCCTCTAACTTGTCCACCGCCACGTCGATGGATGCGTAGAGGTCCTGTGACTCCTCTTCGGCGTTCAGGTTTACCCCTGGGGCAGAGACGTTGAACTCTGCCAGCTGGCGGAACTTCTCAACCATCACCACCACCTTCACGTCTATGGGCTCGTTAAGGTACTTCTTTATTCTCTCCAGCTTCTTCTCCACGTAGTCACGCAAGGCAGGAGTGAGTTCGGTGTTTCTCGCCGTTATTGCTATTCTCATTCCCTTTTTACCTCCTAAGCCGTCTTTTGGTAGAGGCGGGTATGCCCATGGCCTCTCTGTATTTGGTCACGGTTCTTCTTGCAAGACGGATGCCCTCTTTGGCCAGAATGTCTGCTATTGCCTGGTCTCCAAGGGGTTTCTTGGGGTCCTCTTGCGAGATTAGCCGCCGTATCTTCTGTTTGATGCTCATGGACGACACCTTTCCCCCTTTGCTATCTACGCTGCTCGAAAAGAAGAGCTTTAGGGGAAAAGTGCCCTGGGGGGTCTGCACGTACTTGCGCGACACCACCCTGCTCACGGTGGACTGGTGAAGCCCCACCTCGTCGGCCACCTCCTTCAGGGTCATGGGCAGCACCCCCTGGGATCGCCCCTCGAGGAAGGGCCTCTGCCGCTCTATTATTGCCGCCACCACCTTGCGGATTGTGCGTTTTCTCTGCTCTATGCTCTGCACCAGGGCCATGGCCCGCTGGTACCTGTCCTTGATGAACTCCTTCACCTCCTCTGGGGTGGAGGGTGACTCCAGCATCTCGAGGTAGGTGGGACTTATCCGTATGCGCGGTATTCCTGACTCGTCCAGGTGCACCTGGTACTCGTCTCCCACCTTGTAGATGTAGGCCTCTACCTGGACGAAGCTCTGGGCGGCCTCTCCCCAACGGATCCCGGGAAAGGGGTCGAGGGTTCTCAGCCTCTTCAGCAGCCCCGTCTTCTCGTCCTCTGAGAGCCTGTATGCCCTCTCAACCTCTCCCCACCTGCCCTCGCAGAGCTCCTTCCAGTGGTTCCTGATGATTGAGATGAGCAGCTCGTCGTGTGGGTATCTCAACCTTGCCTGTATCAGCACCGCCTCCCTGCAGTCCCTGGCGCCGCAGCCCTGGGGATCGAGCCTGTGCAGGAGTTCGAGGCCCTTTCTCAGGCTCTTCACCGGGACCTCGAGCTCTATTGCGATCAGCTCGGGGTCCATGATGAGGTGGCCCATGGGGTCAAGGTAGAGAAGCAGCTTTCTCGCCGCGCCTTTAGCCTCCTCGTCTGCCCCGGGGGTCACCTCGATCTGCGAGAGAAGGTGGTGGTAAAGGGTCTGCTCTTTTCCAGGTATCCTGTCCCACCTGAGACCTTCCTCCTCTCCTCCGCCCCCGGGGGCCACGGGGACCTCGGGGGGGGTCCACTCCATCTCTTCCAGCAATGGGTTCTCTTCGAGGGCGGCGATCACCTCTTGCCTTAGTTCGAGCTTGGGCATCTGCAGCAGCTTGAGGGAGTATCTGAGCTGGGGGCTCAACACCTGCCTCAAGGTGGGTTTCAGTTCCAGTGACGGCTTGAACCCTTCGCTCACAGTTCGAAATCCTCTCCCAGGTAGAGGCACCTTACCTGTAGGTTGCTGGCTATGGTCTTGGGTGCCCCGTGGGCAAGTATAGCGCCCTCGTTGATGATGTAGGCCCTGTCGGTGATCTTCAGGGTCTCTCTCACGTTGTGGTCTGTGATGATTATTCCTATCCCTCTCTCTTTCATGGATACCACTAAGTGTTGAAGCTCTGAGACCACTATGGGATCTATGCCCGCAAAGGGCTCGTCCAGCAAGAGCACCTTGGGCTCAAGGGCCAGGGCCCTGGCTATTTCAACCCGCCGCTGCTCACCCCCGGACAGGGCATAGGCCATGGTGTCGGCCACGGCGTCCAGATGGAACTCTGCTATCAACCGCTCTGTGCGCCTATTTCGCTCGGCCTCGGGGATTCCCCTTAGCTCCATCACCGCCAGTATGTTCTCCCTGGCAGTGAGCCGCCTGAACACCGAGTGTTCCTGGGGCAGGTAAGAGAGGCCCTTCTGGGCACGCTGGTACATTGCCAGCTCTGTCAGGTCCTCTTTGCCCAGGTATATCTTTCCCCCGTCGGGGCGGATGAGGCCCGTGATCATGTAGAAAGTGGTGGTCTTTCCCGCCCCGTTGGGCCCCAGGAGACCCACCACCTCTCCCCGGGAGACGGCGATCTCCACTCCCTTGACCACCTCGCGCTCACCGAAGCGCTTTTTTAGTCCAACCGCCCTCAGCAAGCCTACTTGCCGCCCTTCTTCTCTTTGGGAAAGAGCACCGCGCTCACCTTGCCGTTGCCCCCCTCCACGGTGCTCCGCTTCTCTTTCACGAAATAGACTATTCTTTTTCCCATCACCACGTTCTTTCCCTGCCAGGCCTTGGGGTTGCCCGTGAAGGTGACGGTCTCTTTCAACGGGTCGTACTCGGCCTTTGACGAGGTGATCACCCTGCCCGCCTGCTCCACCTTGACACCGCCGGTGGCAATCACTCGTTTCACCTTTCCCTTGTCGTCAAGGAACACCTTGAGGCGCCCAGAGGTGAGAACCATGTCCTTCTGTATGGCCTTCACCTTGCCGATGAAGAGCACCCAGCCAGCCTTGTTGTCGGCCTCCATGCGAAGGGCGGTGATGGAGATGGGTGACGAACCTCCCTTCTTTTTGGCACTGCCCTTGGCGCTCTTTTCTCGTTCAGGTGTTACCCCTGCTGGCCTATTGTCTCCGGCGGGGTTGGTGGTTGCAGCCTTCTTGGGCTTTCCCCTCGTTCCCGTGGTGCTGGATGGGGCAG
>CAZQJB010000055.1:0-8747 GCA_964593115.1 uncultured Aquificales bacterium | reverse complement strand
AGAAGCACCCGGTGGAGATAGCCCGGCAGGCCCTGCAAGAGGCCCGCAATAAGCTTAAGGACGTCCTCATCATCGACACGGCGGGACGCCTTCACATCGACGAGCCCCTCATGGACGAACTAAACAACATCAAGAGGGCGGTGGGCCCCCACGAGATACTGTTCGTGGCAGACGCCATGGCTGGCCAAGACGTGGCCAACGTGGCCAAGAGCTTTGACGACAGGATAGGGATAACCGGGGTGGTGCTAACCAAGATGGACGGCGACGCCAGGGGCGGGGCGGCCCTATCCATCAAGGGCATCACCGGTAAGAACATAAAGTTCGTTGGTGTGGGTGAAAAGATAGACCAGCTCGAACCCTTCTATCCCGATCGCCTTGCGTCGAGAATACTGGGCATGGGTGACATGCTCTCCCTCATCGAGAAGGCAGAGAAGGCCTTCGATGCCCAGGAAGCAGAGAAGATGCAAAAAAGGATGGTGGAGGGCACCATCACCCTGGAAGACCTGAGAAAACAGATAGAGGGCCTGAAAAAGATGGGCTCAATGGAGAACATTCTCGATATGATCCCGGGTATGGGCAACCTGAAAGGCATGGTGGGCAACGCCCAGTTCAACGAGAAAGAGCTGGCCCACATGGAGGCGGTGATACTCTCCATGACCCCACAGGAGAGGATTAAACCCTCAATAATCACCGGGAGCAGAAAGCGGCGCATAGCCAAGGGGTCGGGAACTTCTGTGCAGATGGTAAATAGGGTATTGAAACAGCACGCCCAGATGGTAAAGATGATGAAGGGGTTGAAGAAGGGGAAGCGGGGCAAGAGAAAAGGCCTGATGAAGGGGCTCCCCTTTGGAGACGACCTGATGAACATGTTCGGAGGATAGACACAAAGACAAGGGAGGTGAAAAGGCATTGGTTAAGATCAGACTGATGAGGATGGGCGCCAAAAAGAGACCCTTCTACAGGGTGGTGGTGACCGACAGCAGGGAGAAGCGCTCGGGCAAGACCCTTGAGATTCTGGGATACTACAACCCCATCATGGAGCCACCAGAGATTAAGGTGGACATCGAGAAGGCCAAGAAGTGGCTGTCGAAGGGTGCCCAGCCCACCCCTCAGGCCAAGAACATCCTGAAGGTGGCAGGTCTGTAGCGGCTTTTCAGGTAGAACCGTTCAGCGGAGGTGTATCGTTATGAGTTTGGAAGAACTTGTCAGGGCTATGGCAGAGCATCTGGTTGATCATCCCGAGAGCGTGGACGTGAAAGAGGTGGAGGGGGAGAAGACCACCGTGATCGAGCTGAGGGTGGCCCCCGAGGACCTGGGAAAGGTGATAGGCAGAGAGGGCAGAACCGCCCGTGCCATGAGGACCATACTGGCGGCGGCTGCCGTTAAGGACTCCAAGAGGGCCATGCTGGAGATCCTGGAATAACCGGTTAGACCACCAGCAGGTGTTCCACACAGGAGGGGTCTGCCCCTCCTTTTTGTTTTGGGTCCGATGGCAGAGAAGAAGGCAGAGATAAACATAGGCCCGGTGAGAGGGGCCAAGGGAGTGAGGGGATGGGTGAAGTTCTCTCCTTACCTCTCCTTCCAGGGCTCTCCCAAGGGGTTTCCCAGACGGCTTCTGTGGAAGAAGGGTGAGCAAGAGCGGTGGTTCCAGGTGAAAGACTGGAGGGAAGAGGCCAGGTTCACTGTGGTCTTGCTGGAGGGCATCACCCAGAGGGAGGAGGCCGAGGGGCTGAAAGGCGGCATCTTCCTGGTGGACGAGGAGAGCCTTCCACCTCTAAACGAGGGGGAGTACTACTGGTTCCAGCTTGTGGGCATGAAGGTGGTCTCTGAGTCGGGAGAGACCGTAGGCAGGGTGAAAGAGATTATGGAGACCGGGGGACACGACGTTTACGTGGTGGAGCGCCCCTCTGGGGAAGAGGTGATGATACCCTCCGTAAGGCAGTTCGTGGTAGAGATAGACCATGACCTAAGGCGCATCACCGTTCGCTATGTGGAGGGGCTCTGGTGAAGGTGACCATAGTCACCATATTTCCCCAGGTGGTGGAGCTCGCATCCTTTGGAATCCCCAGGATAGCCCAAGAGAAGGGGTTGCTCGAGGTGGCGGCAATAGACCCCCGTGACTTCACATCAGACCCTCACCGCACTGTGGACGACACCCCCTTTGGGGGCGGCGCGGGCATGGTGATGAAGCCCCGTCCCCTGATTGAGGCAATAGAGAGAGCCAGGCGCGAAACGCCGGGAGGCCCCGTGTTCCTGCTATCCCCCCAGGGAGAGATGTTCACCCAAGAGACCGCCCAGTCCTGGTCGAGGCTGCCCGGCATCGTGTTGGTGTGCGGCAGGTACGAGGGCATAGACGCCAGGGTGGAGAGGCACGTGGACGGCATGGTCTCGTTGGGAGACTTCGTGTTGAGCGGG
The DNA here is from genome assembly GCA_964593115.1 of uncultured Aquificales bacterium. Classification (GTDB taxonomy): domain Bacteria; phylum Thermosulfidibacterota; class Thermosulfidibacteria; order Thermosulfidibacterales; family JALWSI01; genus JALWSI01. The sequence continues at coordinate 6,332 of CAZQJB010000055.1, read as the reverse complement.
GGCGAGCTTGCCGCCATCACCATGGTGGATGCGGTGTGCCGGTTGATTCCCGGGGTGGTGGGCCGCAGCGACTCCCTGGCCGAAGAGAGCTTTCAGGGGGGGCTGCTCGAGTATCCACAGTACACCAGGCCTGCAGAGATGGGGAAAGAGAGGGTGCCACAGGTGCTCCTCTCTGGCGACCATGCCAAGATAGCCCGATGGAGAAGGGAGCAACGCCTAAGGCTCACCTGGAAGAGGAGGCCGGACCTGTTGCAGAGTACTCCACTGGAAGACGGTGATGTTGAGATCCTCACCAGGATAGTCTCGGGAAGATGAGGGGGCCTGACTTCGCCTTGGCGGTGGTTCACCACCCGGTTTACGACAAGAACGGACGGCCCATTGTGGCCTCCATCACCAACCTGGACATCCACGACCTGTCGCGGCTGGTGAAGACCTATGGGGGAAGGTTTGTTGCCATGGTGACACCGATCAGGGCACAGCAGGAGATGATAGGGCGAATAGTTGACCACTGGAGAACAGGATTCGGCAGCAGGTACAACCCCACCCGTTTCGAGGCCTTAGAGGTGGTGAGGGTTGCGTCCACCCTGAACGAGCTTGTAGAAGCAGAGGCCCTGGGCGACGAGACGGTGCTGGTGGCCACCTCTGCCAGGCAGGGTGACACACCAAGACAAATATCCTGGCAAGAGGCCCACCAGATGGTTTGGGACGAAAGGGTGTTTCCCCTGTTCCTATTGGGAACCGGGTGGGGTATAGCAGAAGAGCTATTGGGGGGTTGCCATTACAGGCTGCCTCCGATAGAGGGCGTAGGTTCGTACAACCACCTGTCGGTGAGGTGCGCCGCTGCCATAATCGTGGACAGGGTGGTTGCGGGAAGAGAAGGATAAAGGGGGTAGAAAAGGATGAGCCAGCAGATACTCGACCTCATCGAAGAGAGATACATCAAGGATGTGCCCAAGTTCTCGGTGGGGGACACGGTGCGTGTCTTCTTCAGGATACGCGAGGGCGAAAAGGAGAGGGTGCAACCATTCGAGGGAACGGTGATCAAGATCCAGGGGGCAAGGCATCGCAAGACCTTCACGGTGAGAAGGATATCAGGGGCCGTGGCGGTGGAGAGAACCTTTCCCCTCTACTCGCCCCGCCTCGAGAAGGTGAACGTGCTGCGTTACGGCAAGGTGCGCAGGGCCAAGCTCTACTACCTGAGAGAGCGCCGCGGAAAGGCCGCAAGGGTGAAAGAGAGGTACCTGAGCCCAGAGGAGCGCGCCATGCTGAAAAAGGGCAAGGTGCAAAGGCCCGCCAAGGAAGCGGCGGCTCCTGTACAGTCAGAGGCCCCTGTGGAGCAGGCGTAGTCCCAAGAGGCCAGCCAGTAGCAGCCTGCAGATAGGGAGGTGCCTGCCCCCCTTGCTACTCTTCTCGCTTGAGCAGTGAGAGGAAGAACCCCCCGGTGTCGTTCTGGTGGGGGTAGAGGCGCAAAGAGTTAGCCACTTGCGGGTGAAACTCCTCGTCGTACCAGCCTGGAATCCCCGGGCTGGCAACAAGCCCCGGCAACTCCACGGTAAGAGCCCGGCACTGGTACCTTTCGAGGAGGTACGAGACCACGCCTTCGTTCTCCTCGGGGGCCAGGGTGCAGGTGGAATAGAGAATCAACCCCCCTGGCCGCACGGCCTTGTAGGCGGAGACCAGAAGGGCCTTCTGGGTCTCAACGAGGCGCCTCCTTGCATCGGGGCTGGGTTCGTTCACCGCCCTGGAATCCTTTCTGATGGTGCCCTCGCCGCTGCAGGGACAGTCGGCGATCACCCTGTGGAAGGTGGCGGGGGTGAGCCGTCCACACCGCCGCCCGTCCATCTGGGTCACGGTGACGCTGGTGATGCCCAGCCTCTCTACGTGGTAGGCAAGGGCCTTCAGCCTGTCCCCACTAACGTCGTTTGCCACTATGGCCCCCCTGTCTTTCATCTGCTGGGCGGCCTGCGTGGTCTTGGAGCCCGGGGCGGCGGCAAGGTCCAGCAAGAGCTCACCGGGCAGGGGGTCAAGCACCACGACGGGCAGAAGGGAGACCTCTTCTTGCATGTAAAACAGGCCGGCGAAGTGTTCCAGGGTGTTGCCCAGCCCGGCAACCGGACCATCCACAACCCTGAATGCATAGGGGCACCAGGGTAGGGGACTGAGAACGAAACCCTCGTTTTTCAAGAGACAAAACAGCTCTCTGGGCTCTGTCTTCAGGGTGTTGCAGCGAATCACCGGAGAGAGGGGCCTGCGGCAGGCCTCCTTGAACGCCTCGAAATCATCGCCCAGAAGCCGGCGGTACCGTTTCTCCTGGCCAGGGGAGAAGGGTGACAAAGACTACCTTGCCTGCTCCAGTATGGTCTCTGCCAGCTTGTCGGGAAGCACCCCGAGGTCTGCGGCCCCCATGGAGATGGCATTGCCCGGCATCTCGAACAGGGGACAGCCCTCTCTCGCCTGGACTATGGTCTTTCCCCCTGCCTTCTTTATCCGTGAGAGGCCTATGGCCCCATCAGAGAGCCCTCCTGTCAGAAGCACCCCAATGGCCTTCTCTTTCAAGTTGTTGGCCAGCGAGTTGAATAGCACGTCTGCCGAGGGACAGCAGTAGCAGTGAAGACAAGGCCCCTCTCGCAACCTGATGACCGGCGAGCCCTCTGGGCCAATCTCCACCGTGGTGTGCACTCCGGAGGGGGCAACAAAGGCAACCCCTGGGACCACGGCATCGCCCTCCTGGGCCTCTCTCACCTCCATCTCGCTTATCCGGTTCAGATGCTCCGCAAAGGCCCCGGGCAGACCAGGGGGCAGGGGAAGGTCTATCACTATTCCCGGCCCATTGGACGGCATCCTGTTCACGATTAGGGTGACCAGCCAAACCCCACCTGCACCAGCCCCAATTCCCACCACCACATTGGCATCTCCATCAAAGGGAAGTGGGTTGGGCTCTGATATCAGGTCGGTGTTTGCGTATTGCTTAATCACATCCCTGTCGGTCTTGGCCGCGTTCTCTATCTTGGCCACCACACCCTTCAGAACGCCCTGCTGGGAGTCCACTACCCTTGCCTTGTCAACTGCATCCACCGCCCCTGCCTCTATCACCTTCACCCCAAGGGCAGCGGTGTCGGGAAACGAGAAGCTGCCAGTGACCACAACGGGCACTGGGGCGTAGCGCATCACCTTTCTCACGAAGGTGACGGGGTTCATTTTGGGGGTATCCAGGTCCAAAAGCACCACGTCAAGGGGCTTATCCATGCCTCCAAGCAGCATGTCCCTTGCAGAGAACGAGTCGGTGGCAACACCCCTAAGGTTAAGAGGGGGGGTCTCGGCTATGGTGTGTGACAGGCTACCTTCGCCCTCCAACTCTGCGGTTATCAGCAGTATGTCTATGGTCTCTCCCATGGCGCATGGCTCCCCTTTCTCCTCAGATCTCCCTTCTTACTGCGAGCTGAACGACGAGCTTGCTCTCGTGAACGTTCTGGAAAAAGACGGTTATGTGGTTCGGGTCTTCAAAGTGAAGGGGAGGACACTGGTTCTTCCTCTCTACCCTTGGAATACTGAGTTTCCAGTACTCTCCTGTGATGTCAGAGAGCTTTGTGCTTATGTCTCCCCCGATAATGTTCGTTATCTCTCCGCACACGTCTGCTATCTCGGACTCCTCAAGGGGCTCATCCTCCGTCTTACCAAGAAAGTCCATGGTTACGTTCTTGGCGAATTCGTGGGATATCACCACGTCTAAGTGCCCCCACTCTCCGCCGTTGAAATCGATGAACCCGTGGTAAACGTCGTCACACTCCTCGCAAGGAGGGTCCGTGCACTCCTCCACAAGCGAGAAGAAGGTGGTGCTGAACACGTTGTAAACCACATCCACCAGCATCCTCTCCAATGCATCCTTGTCCATCAGAAATCTCCTCCCTCGGGCTCGGGGAGTTCCTCGAGCTCGAACTCCGCCTCCTCTATATCCATCAAAACGCTGCGCACGTCCTCGGGCCTGAAGGGCTTCTTTATGAAAGCGTCAACTCCCAGCGACTTTATCTCCTCCACCTTCTCCTTGGCGCCCTCTGTGGTGACCACCACTATGGGCACCTCCCGGTAAACGGGGTCTTTTTTGGCCTCCCTTATGAAAGCTATACCGTCCATCACGGGCATGTTTATGTCTGTGAAGATTATGTCTATCCAGTTCTCCTCCAGTTGTTTCAGGGCCTCTTCACCGTTGGCCGCCTCGAAAAACTTCGAGACGTCGAGCCCCGAGGCGGTTACAGCCTTCTTCACGAACTTTCGCATGGTGGAGGAGTCATCAACAACAAGCACCTGCAAACCCATCAACTCACCTCCTTATCGCTTCCCTCGCCCGAAAAGACATCTTCACTCTCTTTTAGCGCCTCTACAATATCCACGAGAAACTCTGTCCACAACTCGCTCCCCTCCTTGTGGGAGAAACCCAGCACCTCTAAGGCCTTTTTCTCTAACTTGTAGGCCAGTCCGTCACTACCCGTGCCGATACCGGCACCAAGAACGAAGATGTTGCTGGTGTGCACAACTGCCACTATTGGCAAGAGGTGCTCTGGGGCTCCTGCGGGCTCGTGGTGGTAGCGTATGGCAGCCACGATCTCCTCTGGCAGCTCCCACCGCTCTGCCACACGTCCCCCTAACTCCGCGTGGTCCATACCCAACACGAACCTCTCGGCCTGCAGGAAGGAGAGCCTCTCTTTGCGGGGTGCCTCTCTCACCATCTTCAGTATCTCCTGCACCTTGTCCTGCAGGTATAGGCCCAGAATGGTCTTACCCACGTCGTGGAGAAGCCCTGCAGCGTAGGCCACGCCCTCTTCCAGCTTCAGTTTCTCGGCTATCTTCTGCGAGAGTATGGCCACGGCTATGCCGTGGCGCCACATCTCTTCGGCGGGGACGTCGTATCCCGGCACATCCTTTCTTATCTCCCCCGAGGTGTAGTGGGTTAATATGATAGAGAGAACGGTGTTGTTTCCCAGCACCACCAGCGCCTGTTTCAGGTCTTTCACCTTTCCGTGGGGGTTGTAGAGGGGAGAGTTAGACATCTTCAAGATCTCGGCGGCCATGGCGGGGTCCTTCTTCACCAGCTCCTCTATCCTCGAGGCGGCCACCTCTTTCTGTCCCATGAGAGATAGCACCTCGTGAACCACGAAGGGCATGGGCTCTATCTCTTCAACCTGCTGAATAACCTCTTCCACCACACTGCTCATAGCTCTTTCTCCCCCATCCCAGGAGATTTAACGATCACCTTGCCAGTGGCAAGGTCCAAAGAGAGGCTGCGGCTCACGGTGCCCCCTACGTCCTCTCCCCTTATGAGAACCCCGTTTTTCCAGAAGAGCTTTCGGGCGATCATGTAGTTGCGCTTGCCTATGTTGAAGTTGCCCTTTGATTCGAGAATCTCTGCTCCGCCAGCCAGTTTCACGATTATCGATCTCTTGTTGGCCCCCTTCGCATAGGCCTCCTTGAACAACAGGGGAATGCCGGTATCTCCGAAGGTCAGGGGATTCGACTGGGCCTTCGCCCTGTTCAAAGAGGCCTCTGGCAACAGGTAATGAAGAATACCCCCCACCTTGGCCCTGGGGTCGTAGATGGCCACCCCTATGCAGGATCCCAGTGCGTGGGTGATGATTATGCCGCTGGAGCCCTGAACCACCTTCATGTCTGCGATCTTCACGATGTGCTGCATTCACTCCACCTTATCTTAACCTTTCAGTATGCTGAAGTTCATGGTCACCAAATAGCCTTTGGCACCCTCAACCGCTAATCATTTTAGACCAGGAAGGCCCTGGATGTAAAGGGCGCATGTCAACATTTGCCCATGCACCACTCCGATATCCTGCGCCCCCACCACCTGGCCTTCTCAAGGACCTCGTCTTCGTCCAAAACCAAGAGCTTTCTATTTTTCATAACCACCTTGCCACCAAGCACCACGTGGGAGATGTCTGCCGAGTTCGCAGAATAGACCAGGTGGGAGACCGGGTCGTAGAGGGGGGTGAGATGGGGAGAGGAGGCGTCGAAGACCACCAGGTCGGCCTTTTTGCCCACCTCTATGCTTCCAGTCTCTTCGAATAACAGCGCCCTTGCCCCGTTGCAGGTGGCCATCTTCAACACCTCTTTGGCGGTAAGGAAAGAGGGATCGCCGGTCACCCCCTTCTGCACCAATGCCATGGTGGATAGCTCTTCCACCATGTCGAGGTTGTTGTTGCTGGCGGCCCCGTCTGTGCCCATGGATAGAAGCACCCCTTTGCTGGTCAACTCTTTTACCGGCGCCACACCGTTTCCCAGCTTAAGATTGCTCTGCAGGCAAAGGGAGACCCCTGTGCCACGGCTGG
>CAZQJB010000054.1:0-8868 GCA_964593115.1 uncultured Aquificales bacterium | reverse complement strand
CAGGCAGGCGTGAACCAGCATCCTGCCTACCCCCCTGCCCTGCGCTGATGGCAGCACCGCCAGCGAGCGCACCTCTGCCAGGTCTTTCCATAGCACCTTCAGGGAGACGGCTCCCACCACCTCGCTGCCCTCTTCGGCCACAATGTAGTCCCTGATGGACTCGTAGATGCCCACCAGGGGAACCGCCAACAGCTCTCCCGTGGGCACGAAGCGGCTCACCAGGGCGTGAATCTCTTCTGCATCTGAAAGCTGGGCCTTTCTCACCTTCATGCGCCCGCCTCCCTGTTTGACAATCAGAGGATACTGCGGTTAAGTAGCACCCACTTCTGGCAAAAGAAAGGGGAAGTCTTGGGCAAGGACCTGGTCACCATACTCGACCTTGAGAGCGGAGAAATAGAGAGGCTACTAAAGAGCGCCCGCCGCCTGAAAGAGATGCAGAAATCAGGCATAAGCTACCGTCCCCTGGTGGGTAAGACCATGGCCCTGCTATTCGAGAAGCCATCCACCAGGACGCGTCTATCGTTCCAGGTGGGAATGCACCAGCTTGGGGGAGACTCCATCTTCTTGAGCCCCCAGCATTCCCAGCTCAGCAGGGGAGAGACCATAGAGGACACCGCCCGCACAGTCTCGTGCTTCGCCGACATCGCGGTGCTGCGCACCTTCGCCCACAGAACGGTGGAGGTGTTCGCCCGTAACGCCTCGATCCCCACGGTGAACGGGCTAACCGACCTCTTCCACCCCTGCCAGATACTGGCAGACCTGCTCACCGTGGACGAGGTTCTTGGAGACTGCAGGGAGAAGGTGGTGGCCTTTGTTGGAGACGGGAACAACGTTGCCCACTCGTGGATAAACCTTGCCGCATTGTGGCCAATAGAGGTGCGGGTCATCACCCCAAGGGGCTACGAGCCCTCGCAAGACGTGGTGGACAACGCCCTGGCCCAGAGGGGCAAGGTGCTGGTGAGCCACGAGGTTGAGGCGGTTAAGGGGGCCCACGTGGTTTACACCGATGTGTGGGCCAGCATGGGACAAGAGCAGGAGCACCAGGAGCGGGTGAAGGCCTTCAGGGGCTACCAGGTGAACCAGGGGCTCATGGAGAAGGCAGGCGAAAACGCCATCTTCATGCATTGCCTGCCCGCCCACAGGGGAGAAGAGGTGTCGGCAGAGGTGATAGACGGCCCCAGGTCGGTGGTTTGGCAAGAGGCGGAAAACCGCATGCACATGCAGAAGGCGATAGTGATAAAGCTGATGGGAGGAGAAGAGGATGTCGTCGTTCAATAAGGTGGTTCTGGCGTACTCCGGGGGACTGGACACGTCCATCATGATTCCCTGGTTGAAAGAGAAGTACGGTTGCGAGGTGGTGGCCTTCGCCGCAGATGTGGGCCAGCAGGAGGATATGAAGAAGGTGAAAGAGAAGGCCCTGGCAACGGGCGCCTGCGAGGCCCATGTTCTCGACCTGAAAGAGGAGTTCGTTAAAGACTACTGCTTCAAGGCATTGAAGGCCGGGGCCATCTACGAGGGCAAGTATCCCCTGGGCACGGCCCTGAACAGGCCCATCATCTCTAAGTACCTGGTGGAGGTGGCCAGGAAGACCGGGGCAGACGCCGTGGTGCACGGTGCCACCGGCAAGGGCAACGACCAGGTGAGATTCGAGGTGTCGGTGATGGCCCTGGCTCCCGAGCTGAAGTGCATAGCCCCTGTGCGCACCTGGGAGTTCAAGTCGCGCCAGGAGGAGATAGCCTACGCCAAGGAGAGGGGCATACCCATCGAGGTGTCTCTGGAGAAACCCTACAGCATAGACCGTAACCTGTGGAGCATAAGCATCGAGTGCGGCGTGCTTGAAGACCCGTGGAACGAGCCACCAGAGGACGCCTACCTCATCACCCAGGCCCCCGAGAAGGCCCCCGACGAGCCCCTCTACCTCGAGATCGAGTTTGAAAAGGGGATACCCGTGGCGGTGGACGGCAAGAGGATGGGACCAGTAGAGATGGTGGTTGAGCTGAACGAGGTGGCAGGCCGCTACGGTGTTGGCCGTGTGGACATAGTGGAGGACCGCCTTGTGGGCATAAAGTCAAGGGAGATATACGAGGCCCCTGGGGCCACCGTGCTTCTCACCGCCCACCACGAGCTTGAGTACCTTGTGTTGGACAGGGAGACCTTCCGCTACAAGGAGCATCTGGCCATCAAGTACGCCGACCTGGTCTATTACGGTTACTGGTTCTCGCCCCTGCGCGAGGCCCTGGACGCCTTTGTGAACGAGACCCAGAAGAGGGTGAACGGCGTGGTGAGGCTAAAACTCTACAAGGGAACCTGCGTGCCAGTGGGCAGAAGGTCTCCCAACTCGCTCTACGACTTCGGCCTTGCCACCTACGACCCAGAAGACTCCTTCGACCACAAGACGGGAGAGGGCTTCTGCAAGGTCTGGGGGCTGCCCCTGATGGTGGCAGGCTCAAAGGGATAAGAGAGACTGAACCGGAGGTGGTCCTTTAAGGGCCACCTCCCCTCAACCCTACAACCAGCGCACCACCTGCTCCAGGGGCAACCTGGATGACGAACCGTCCTTGGCGGGATAGCCGGTGCAGACCAGGGCAACGAACTCCCAGCTCTCAGGCACCTCGAGAATCTCTTCTACCCTTTGGCGGTTCTTCAGTATCTCGCCCAGCCATACCGCACCAAGGCCCTGGCAGTGCAAGGCCAGCAGAAGGTTCTCCACCGAGGCGCCCATGGCCTGCAGGTCCTTCTCCCTGTGGTAGGATACGGCGGTGTCCATGAAGACGGCGATGGATACAGGGGCCTCGCGAATGATGCGCCCAGAGACGGTGAGTTCTGCAAGAAAGTTGCGCACACCTTGGTCGGTGGTGACAACGAACCTCCAGGGCTGGTTGTTCTTGCCCGAGGGCGCCCAATGGGCAGCCTTCAAAGCCATCTCTATCTTCTCCCTCTCCACCTGGCGCGGCAGGTAGCGCCTGATGCTTCGCCTTTCGAAGAGCGCTTTCAAGCAGTCCATAACCCTCACCTCCTTGCAAAGGGGCCTTCACCTCTCACATCAATGGCTATTCACGAAGTCGGCCACCATGCTGGTTATCCTGCCGTTGTACTCGTGCTGGTTTATGGTGAAAACCTCTGCGTAGTGGCCCACGTAGTCTGCCATGGCCTCAGAAGAGGATGCCATGGTGGCGGCGGCATCCCAGGACTCCTCGGAGATGTCGGCCCTGGACACAAAGCGGATAACCGCCCGGTCGGGATCGTTTGGCAGAACGTTTCTGATCTCATCTACGAAGTTGAGCGCCTCTTGGGGAAACCCCGGCATGTCGTCCTCGGCGAACAACACAAGAAAGTGGGGCAACGAGGTGGTAATGTGCTCCTGGGGCGAGCCGTCGTTAAGCACCGTCTCGTCGCTGTATGTGCCGAAGGCATTTAACACCAGCTTCTTGTACATCACCACCTCTTTCTCGGTGAGGCCCAGGGGGTTGTTTGGATAGGCCACCAGGTCTGAAAGCTCGTAAACCCCGCTCATGGAGATGACGCCACTGATGCTGGCCTGGGTGTAACCCTGGGGCAGGTACTTCTGGTTGGTGGCAAGCAAAGATACCAGGTGGGCCCCTGCAGATTGGCCAAACAGGAAGACCTTTGAGGGGTCTCCCCCGTAGCGTGAGACGTTCTGCTTCACCCAGGCGAAGGCCGAGGCCACGTCGTTCACGTGGTCGGGATGCACGGCGTCGCCGTCAGAGCTGTTAGACAGCCGGTAGTTCGTCACCACCACGGTGAAACCGTAGTACTTGACGAAGGTGGTGGCCAGCTCGGTGTAAGAAGACTTGTCTCCCTGCTGCCATCCTCCCCCGGGAACAAAAAGGATGACCCGGGCATTGCTGTTGTCGGTTGAATAGTAAACGTCGAGCTTCTGCCTGCCGCTGGGGTCTGCCCCCGAGGTGACGTAGGGGATGTCGAACTCGCTCTTCACCTCTCTGGTGAGAAAGTCTGTGTCGATATCACCCAGTTTCCAGTACAGCCCTGAAGGGTCAGAGGCCTCCTGAAAGATGTCGAGATGAATGCTGTACCTTGACCCCGAGAAGTCCACCTCGTGGAGGACAAGGGAGAGGTCATCCTTTATCTCCAGGGATTTCAAGGAGTACTCCTCTGCCAAGGCCAGGTGAACCACCAATAACGCTAAAAGAACCCCCGCCAAAACACTTGCCAACCACCTCATCGTTCCCCTCCTTCCTCCGGTATTTAGGAGCCCTGGTGCACGGCTCCCAGCCTTTTCTCTTACACCAAGGAGGAAAGGGTTGCAATAAGGTTACCCTGGGGTGGCCGTTAGGCCGGATCTTTTCAGCAGGTCAAGAATCTCCACTGCCCCCTTCACCACTGCCTCTGGATGGGTGCCCAACAGCCTGATCACCGGCTCTTTGCCAATGTCTCCCTCGTCGTAGATGAACCTGGGCACGTGTCCAAGGCCTTTGCAGACGGTGTCAACGCCCCACGAGAGGGTGCTGCCCTCGCGCTCTTTCACCTCTTTTGGCTCCTCTTGCCTGCTGAATGATGCCACGGCGTAGCCAGCCTCTCTCAGGGCGTCCACCCAGCGGGGATGGTACCTGAGGGCCATTGCCGAGCGCACCGATGGGTCGTGCCTGTTTGCGGTGAGAACGATGTTGGCCACGTGGCGCGAGGCCCCGAACAGAACGGGGCCCATGGCCCGGGCGTAATCCCCCCACCTCACTATTCTACCCTTCACTCCCAGCACGTCGCCGTGCCCCCTGGGACACGGCAGGGCGTAGCAGAGGTTGCTCTGTATCTCGGGTATGAGCATGCCCATGCCTTTCACCGACTCCAAGAGGGATATGGCCCTCACCATGGAGTCGAGGCAATGGCGAACCGCCACCTCCCTCTCAAGTGGCACAAGGGGGTCTGGAGAGGCCATTCCACCGCCGGGGCAATAGGAATGGTCAAGTAGATCTTCCATGGTCTCAAGTGCCTTGCGGCAGGCCTCTACAATGTCGAGGCCCCCCACCAGCATCACCAGGAGCAGGGAGGAGAAAGCGCAACCCGTGCCGTGGCTTTTGGGGGTGGGTAGGGGTATGCGCCTGTGCTCCAGTTCTGCAACCCCATCACCTGTGACCACAAGGTCAACCACCATCTCCCCCTGGGCAGAATCGCCCCCTGTGACCACCACTCCCTTGGCGCCGGCACTCAGTATGGAGCGGGCGGCATCCACCACTGAGAGGCCGGGAAAGAGGGTTTTCAACTCCTCCATGTTAGGGGTGACCGCCGTGGCCAAAGGGAAGAGGGCCTCGGTGAAGGCCTCCATCTCGCCCTGAAACAGGGCCCCGCCCCTGGTGGCAGAGAGAACGGGGTCAACCACCAAGGGCACCGAGTTGCCAAGGGCACTGGCAACGACCCGAACGTTCTCGGCGCTTCCCAGCATGCCCGTCTTCACGCCATCAAGTCCCACGTCCTCTAACAGGGTCTCAAGCTGCCTCTGCAGAAAACCTGGCGGGGTGGGCTCGAAATATACCACCCCCTTGGTGTTCTGAACGGTGTTGGCGGCAATAACCGCGGTTCCGTAGGCACCCAGGGTGGTGAACACCCTGAGGTCCTGCTGCACACCGGCCCCTCCCGAGGGGTCTGATCCAGCTATGCTCAACAGTTTAATATGCTTGCTCAATTGTCACCTCTCGTCCCTGTACCTGTCTCTCACCATCCTTCTCAGCTCTTTGGCCCTGCTCATGTATCGCGGGCCCGAGGAGCGCACCTGCTCGTCGAAGTGCCACCGGATCTCCTTTGGTCCCCATCTCCATTCCCCAGGCTCGTCCCAAACCACCTGTGAATCGTCTATTCTGCCCCCGTGCCCGCAGATCAGGCACCTAACCTTGCCCCGGGACAGAGAGAGTACACTCTCGCCGCAGAGTGGACAGGTGCCATCGTCGGCAGGTGGCGGCTCCAGACTCTCTCCCGAGAGCGCCCCGGCCAGGTCCTCGCCAAGATGGTTCAGCATCTTAACCTTTGACCCGTCAAGCAGCACCTCTGCCGGCCCCTGGGCGTGCAGTATGGGCAGGTGAATCACCTTGAAACCAAGGGAATAGAGGAAAACCCTGAGCATGGCAGGGGCAAGCCCTTCCCAACCCGGAACCCCGGCTGTCACCACCCCTACCGAGGGTTTACCCTCGGCGGGACGATTCTCACCGGCCATGAACCACATGCTTCTGTCGCTTAGCATCTTCAGGATTCCTGCAGCTCCCAGGATGTAGGTGGGCACACCCACCACCAAGGCGTCGGCTCCGGTGATACGTTGAAGCAGGCCGTGGGCATCGTCTCCAATGGGACACTCCACCCCCTTGAAGACGCAAGACATGCAGCCCCTGCACGGCTCGATGAGGTGGTCGGTGAGCATGAGCAGCTCTGTGGCGCATCCCTTGCCTTTGGCACCCCTCATCACCTCGCGCACAGCCACCTCGGTGTTACCCATCTTCCGGTGGCTGCACACCACGCCCAACACCTTCTTCATTTCTGGTCCGTTACCCATAGCCTCTTTATCTCCTCTCAGAAGAGAACCAACGAGAATAGCCGTATCAACGGCCCACTGCAGACACGCACCATCTCACTGCCTGCACACCCTTCTCAAAATAAGGTAACTTCCACCACCCAGGACCACCGATAGCAGATTTGCATACATGTTGGCCAGAATCCCGCTGGATATTGCCACCTCCTTGGAGACCCCCATGAGAACCATGATACCGGCCCAACTGGCGTCCACTGTGCCCACTCCCCCCAGCCCGTTCACCGGTAGAGAGAAGACAATGCTGGAGGATAGGGCGGCGGTTCCCACCTTGAAGAGCCCCACCCCAGGGGTGATGCTCTTTGTGACGGCGTAGAAGAAAAGGATATTCAGCATCCACCGGAATAGGGAGACCCCGTAGATGGAGAAGAGCCGCGAGGGAGAGCCGAACTCGCCTATGCCCCTTGCAAACCTCGCCACCATGGAATCGCTCTCTACCATCTTCAACCGCGAGAGCACCAGCACCCCCCCAATGGGCAGCAGCGAGATCACCGCCAAAAGCCACCGGTTCACCCCGATTATTCCTCCCAGGAAGAAGGTGCCCAGGGTCATAAGGGCAGATAGGTCTATCAGGCGGATACCCACTAAAATAGAGGTGCCCTCCACCAGCGAGGTGCTACGGCACCGCTTCAATAGCAGGGGAAGGGAGAACTCCCCTAACTTCACCGGCAGCAGCCTCACCAGGCACATGTAGGTAGAGAATACGAGAAAAGAGACCCTGTAGGGCATGCCCGCGGCGATGGAGACCCTCAACCCCCGCACACCGTAGTCGAAGGCGTAGATGAGCGCCGCAAGGAGCAGCCATGCACCCTTGGCGTTTGAGACATACCCCAAGAGCCTGTCTGGCCTAATGTTTCTCAACAACAGGGTGAACAACACCAGCGAGAAGAGTAGCGAAAGGATAACCTTCCAGGCGTATCTCCTGCCACTGGGTAACCACTTGCTCTCGCCAGGCGTGCCTTTCACCCTACTTCTCAATTCCAGGTCGGGCCATAACCCCTTTCTGGTAGTAGTGTTTCACCTCCCGCATCTCCGTAACCAGGTCAGCCGCCTCGATCAGCTCCTCCGGGGCATACCTGCCGGTGATGATTAGCTCCTTGTCCGTTGGCTTACTCCTGACGAGTTCCAGAACCGCATCCTTGCCAAGAAGGCCCAGGTACATGGCCACGTTTGCCTCTTCCATTATCACTATCTTGTAGTCCTCTTCGAATAGGGCCTGCCTCACCCTTTCAAGCCCCTTCCGTGCAAGCTCGTAGTCCTCTTCGCCCATCTGGCCTGTCTTAACGAACCTTGGGGTGCCAAACTGCTCAACGGTTACCAGGTCTCCCAGCCTCTCTCGTATGGCGTGAAGCTCTCCGTAGTCCTGGCCCTTCAGGAACTGGGCGATGTACACCCTCATGCCGTGGGCCACCGCCCTCAATGTTAACCCCAGGGCAGCGGTGGTCTTTCCCTTTCCGTTTCCCGTGTAAACCTGTACGTATCCCTTTTCGAAACTGCCTTTCTTGAACTCATCCATAGTGCTCAACCTCCTTCTCTTCTCCCTGCATACCAGAAAAGGGGTAAGAGATTAACTGTCTCCATGCTCGCAGATCGGTCCGCCCGTCTCGCCTTATCCTCGCCAAAGGCAAAGTGAGGTTACGCAATTGACCTTCTCCCGTACCGTGACCACTTTCAAAGGCCCTGGCAATAGAAGGCTTCGTTTCCCGGTCACAGTGGGGGGGTATGCCCCGGATTCTCTACCCTACACTTTTGGGTGAAACACCAAGCGGCTCTCAGAGAAGAGAGGACTATTCCGGGTTGATAAGCAAGGTTAGGGCCCTAAAAGCAATGAACAGAATCAACCTTGATGTCCGCATCAATACTCAGCCCAAGGGTTGACCCATAACCTTGCAGCTTGGTAAAGGGCCTTAACCTCGCTTGGCGCAAAAGGGGAGATTAAAGGTGTTAGACTCGCTCTCATCCAAGATTCAAGGCATCATGGGCAAGGTGGGCCGTCGCAACAGGCTCACCGAGAAGGACGTAGAGGAGGCCCTGAGGGAGATACGGATAGCCCTGCTCGAGGCCGACGTGAACCTGCAGGTGGTGCGCCGGTTTGTGGAGCAGGTTCGCCAGCGCCTCGTGGGCTCACAGGTGAGCGGTGGCCTCACCCCCACGCAAGAGGTGGTGAAGAGCGTTGCAGCCCAGCTACAAGAGATGCTGGGAGAAGAGTCGAAGGGCCTTGAGTTCTCCCCAACCCCGCCCACCGTGGTCATGATGGTGGGGCTCCAGGGCTCTGGTAAGACCACCACCGCGGCAAAGCTGGCCCGGCTGCTGAAAGG
>CAZQJB010000053.1:0-8919 GCA_964593115.1 uncultured Aquificales bacterium | reverse complement strand
TCCACGGCTGGGCCCGCCTCCAAGAGCGGGCGGTGGCATACATCCCCCTGTGGCAGACCTTTGATCTCGCCCAGAGGGGAGAGCTTGACCTCATCTTTCTCGGGGCGGCCCAGGTGGACAAGTACGGTAACACCAACCTCAGCGCCATCGGTCCATACGAGAGACCCAAGGTGAGGCTGCCTGGAGGGGCCGCCTCTGCACACCTGTGCGCAATAATGGAGACGGTGATCTGGATACCCCGCCACGGCCCCCGGGTGCTGGTGGAGAAGGTGGACTTCATCACAGGTCAGGGATACCTTACCGGGGGGAATGCCCGGGAGAAGGCTGGCATACCCAAGGGTGGTCCCCGCAAGGTTGTGACCAACCTGTGTGTGATGGACTTCGAGCCCGAGACCAAGGCCATGCGCCTGGTCTCTGTGCACCCTGGGATCAGCGTTGAGCAGGTGAGAGAGGCCACGGGCTTCGAGCTTCTCGTGCCAGATGAGGTTTCAGAGACCCAACCGCCCAGCGAAGAGGAGCTCGAATTCATGAGAAAGATAGACCCCAAAGGGGTGAGGGAACTCGAGTTTAACTGAGAACCAACACTGGAAACCCCCAGGCGTTTAGGGTAAGGTACCCCTTTGAGGTTGAGAAAAAAGAAGAAGAGAGCGGAGGACTAAGCATGTCAGAAGAGAGGAAGGTGAAGATACTGGTAGCCAAACCCGGCCTCGACGGCCACGACCGTGGAGCCAAGGTTGTGGCCAGGGCGCTGAGAGACGCAGGGTTCGAGGTTATCTACACAGGACTGCACCAGTCCCTTGAGCAGATTGTGCAGTCGGCCATGGAAGAGGACGTGGATGCCATAGGCATAAGCATACTGTCCGGGGCCCACAACTACGTCTTTCCCACCCTCATGGAGCTTCTGCGCAAAGAGGGAATGGACGACGTGGTGGTGTTCGGGGGGGGCATAATCCCCTTGGACGACATACCAGGTCTCAAGGAGGCAGGGGTGAAAGAGGTGTTCCTGCCTGGAACCTCCCTTGAGGAGATCGTGGCCTGGGTGAAAGAGAACGTGAAACCGAGAGAGGTGGTGTTGTAGGCCAATGGATAGGGAGGCCGGGGAGAAGGGCCCTCCCGTCACCCAAGAGCGCCCCTCCCCCTACAGGTTCCTGCAGGTGGAAGAGAAGGGGGAAGGGGTGTTGCATCTATGGATAGACAGGGCCGAGCAGCTAAACACCCTTAGCGTAGAGACACTGCACGAGCTTACTGACTTCTTCGAAGGGCTCCCGGCAGAAGATTGCCGGGTGGTGCTCATCAGGGGGGCAGGCGGCAAATCCTTTGCGGCTGGGGCCAACATCAAGGAGCTCATTCCCTTCGGGCCGTGGGAGGCCAGGGACTTCTCTAAACTCGGCCAGAACATCTTCTTTCTCATGGAGTCTGCTCCCCAGGTGCTCATAGCCGCAATAGACGGTTACTGCATGGGAGGCGGGTGCGACTTTGCCATGGGAGCGGACATCAGGGTGGCCTCTGAGCGATCGGTTTTCGCCCACACAGGGGCAAAGATGGGAATAATAACCGGGTTCGGGGGCACCCAGCGGCTGCCCAGGCTGGTGGGCATGCGCGATGCAAAGAGGATATTTTTCACGGGAGAGCGCTTCTCCGCCGGTGAGGCCTTGAAGATGGGCCTGGTTACGCAGGTCTTCTCCACCGAGAGTTTTCACCAAGAGGCAGAAGACCTGGCCAGAAGGGTGGCTGCAAGGCCAGCCGGTGAGATGAATAAGGCCAAGAGGCTTCTGGGAAAGGCCATGGATATGGGAAGAGAGGCTCACAGGTTACTAGAATACTCAGTTTGTGGAGACGAATCATGGGAATAGTTGACAGGCTTCTTCAGGGAGACAGGCGGGCCGCCGCCAGGGTGATGAGGTGGGTAGAGGACGACCTGCCAGAGGCGAGAGAGGTGCTAAAGGCCATCTACCCCCATTGCGGAAAGGCCTACGTGATCGGCATCACGGGACCTCCAGGGGGTGGCAAGAGCACCTTGGTGGACCAGCTAATCGAGGCCCTTTGCAACAGGGGCAAGACCGTGGGGGTGGTGGCAATAGACCCCACCAGCCCGTTCTCTGGCGGTGCCATACTGGGTGACAGAATAAGGATGCAGAGACACAGCGGAGACGAGAGGGTGTTCGTGAAGAGCCTCGCCACCAGGGGGCACCTTGGTGGGCTCTCAAAGTCCACCGACGACATCATCCAGGTTATGGATGCCATGGGCAAAGACGTGATTCTGGTAGAGACGGTTGGAGTGGGCCAGGACGAGGTGGACATAGTGAAGACCGCCGACACCACCGTGGTGGTCACAGTGCCAGGCCTTGGAGACGACATTCAGAGCATAAAGGCCGGGGTGCTCGAGATTGGAGATGTGTTCGTGGTGAACAAGGGTGACCGGCCCGATGCAGACCGAACCCAGAGGGACCTCGAAATAATGCTCGAGATGAGTGCGCCCAGGCCTGACAACTGGAAACCCAGCATAGTGCGCACTGTGGCCTACAAGGGAGAGGGGATAGACGACCTCTTAGACGCCATCTGGAGACACAGGGAGTTTCTTGAAGAGACCGGATCGCTCGAGGCTCACCGGCGAGAGAAGGAGGAGCGGCTATTCGTCAAGCTGTTATCCGATCACCTCGTGAACCAGGTGCTTGGCAAGATGAAGCAGAACGGACGCTACGAGAGCTACATGGAGGCCCTGGTTAAACACCGGCAAGACCCCTACTCCATCGTCGAAAAGATAAACTGCTCGTGTCAGGAGACCAGCTGAGATATACGAGAGGGTTTTCCGAAAGCCGGGGCCTTCAGTCTCCCATGGCCTTCTCTATGGCCTCTTTAACCTCTTTGATCCGGTAGGGCTTCTGAAGGTAGAGTATGGCACCCATCTTCAGCAGTCTCTCGGCATAGGTGTCCCTGGGATGGCCAGACGAGATAACGACCCGGGCGTCGGGGTCGTGGTCAAGGATAAGCCGTAACACCTCTTCCCCGCTCAACCTGGGCATGGTGATGTCAAGAAAGACCATGTCGGGCCGGTTCTCTTGATAGGCCCTCACAGCCTCCTGGCCGTCGTAGGCCAGAACCACCCTGTGACCCAGGTGTGTGAGCATGGTGGAGCATACATCAGAGATCACCTTCTCGTCCTCTGCAAGCAGTATCAGTAGCTCACCCTTCTCCCTGGAATGCAGAGGGCGCTCGTCACGCGGCTCCTCTCTCACCGTCTCTGGCCGCTCCACCGCTGGGATGTAGAAGACGAAGGTGGTGCCCTCGCCAGGTGTGCTGTCTGCTATTATCCATCCCTTGTGTTGTTTTACCAGGCCGTAAACCATGGCGAGGCCCAGGCCGGTTCCCCTGCCAAGGCCCTTGGTGGTGAAGAAGGGATCAAATATCCTTGAGAGTGTCTTCTCGTCCATGCCGCAGCCGTTGTCACGTACAGAGAAGGCCACGAACCTGCCCTTTCTGGCAAAGGGATACCTGCTCACGTGGTCATCGTCCACCAGGCTGTTCTCCACCCTCAGGGTTATCGCAGGGGGATCATCCTGCAGGCTGCGGGCATGGCCACAGTTTCCCTCTATCCTGTCTTTCAACGTGTCCATGGCGTTTATGCACAGGTTCATCAGTATCTGCTGAAGCTCTCCCCCGTCTGCCCGCACCATCCACGGTTGCTCCGCCGCCTCGAGATTCACCGATATGCGGCGGTCTATTGTTCTTTTCAGAAGCTGGATTGTGTCTTCAACCACCGGAAGGGGATCCACATCTCTCACCTGGATATTGCTCTGCCTGGTGAAGGCCAGAAGCCTCTTGGTCACCTGGGCCGCCTGGGTTACCACCTTCTCGGCGTTAGAGGCGTACTGAAGCACCTTCTCGAAGCTGCCCCTCTCTTCCGCCTCCAGGGATATGAGGTTCAGGTTTCCCATGATGGCCCCAAGCATGTTGTTGAAATCGTGGGCCATGCCCGCTGCTAACACGCCCACCGCCTCCATGCGCTGGGCATGGGCAAGCTGGCGCTCAAGCCCTTTGCGCACAGAGATGTCCCTTACGATGGCTATCACTGTAGGGGTGCTCCCCCCTACATCAATCCTGTTCAAGGATACCTCTGCAAAAAACTGCTCTCCATCCATCCTGTGGTGAAGCCACTCGAAACGCTGGGGAGTTCCTTCAATGGCCTTTCTGATAAGGGCCTGCCCTTTATCCACAGAAGGCTCACCATCTGGTTGAACCTGGGGAGAGAAATCAAAGGGGGTCTTGCCTATTATCTCTTCTTTGTCCTTGCAGCCGAACACCAACAGGGCCTCGCGGTTGCACTCCACGAATATGCCCTTCTCAAGCAGGAATATGGGATCACCGGCATGCTCAAAGGCCGACTTGAAGACCCTACAAGATTCCCGGTTCTCCTTTGCCGGGTTCTTAGGCGACTCACCACTCATCCGAACCACCTTCTCCCATCATGGTTAGTACCATATGCCTCCGCCATGAACGAGTCAAGTTTCGTGCCTGACAAACATGAACGTTTAATCGCAGCTTAACGTTGTTAAGCTGCAAAATAGGCACCTCCCCTTGCCATGGTGAAGACCGATGGGATAAAAGGTCTCCCGTTGGGAAGGTATCGCTCCTCTCCGAAAGCGATTCCCCCGTAACGGTTAATGGCCAAGGGCAAGGTGTCCTGGCAGCCCGGGGTATGAGAGGATAGCACACAAAAGAAAAGAGGAAGCGGAGAACAACATGGAAGAGAGAAGAATAGTGTCCGAATGGCCAGCTAACCAACCCTTGGGTCTCTACGACCCCGCCCACGAGCACGACAGTTGCGGTGTGGGCTTCATTGCCAGGCTCGACGGTGTGCCCTTCCACTCATTGGTGGAAGACGCCGTGCAGATCCTGGTGAACCTTGAACACAGGGGAGCCATAGGGGGGGACAAGGCCACAGGTGACGGTGCCGGCCTGCTGCTCGAGATGCCCCACGACTTTTTCGGCGAGATCGCGAGGGAGAAGGGATTTTCGCTTCCCGATCCCGGAGAGTACGGTGTGGGAATGATATTTCTACCATCGGTGACCCCGTTGGCCGAACGCTGCATCAAGGCACTGGAGAGGGTGGTGGAAGAGGAAGGCTGCGAGGTGCTGGGCTGGAGAAGGGTGCCCGTGGACAACAGCAAGCTGGGGGTGCTCTCGAAGATGAGCCAGCCTGACATTCGCCAGGTGATCATCGGCAGGGGCTCGGTGGATACCGATCATCTCGAAAGAAAGCTATACGTGATCAGGCGCCTGGTCGAGAAAGAGGTGAAACAGTGGAGCGACGGCGACTTCAGCCAGTTCTACGTGGCAAGCATGTCGAGCAAGAAGGTGCTTTACAAGGGGATGCTCACCGGTACCCAGCTACTCACCTTCTTTCCCGATCTGGCCCAAGAGAACTTTCGCTGCTCTTACGCGCTGGTGCACCAGCGCTACAGCACCAACACCCTGCCAACATGGAGCCTGGCCCAACCATTCAGGTTCCTGGCACACAACGGCGAGATCAACACCCTTAGGGGCAACATCAACCGGATGAGGGCCCGCGAGGCCATACTCGAGTCTCCCCTATTCGGTGAGGACGTAGAGAAGATAAAGCACATCATCGACGAAGAGGGCAGCGACTCGGCAATAGTGGACAACATGCTCGAGCTGCTGGTGCTGGGAGGGCGCAGCCTTCCCCACGCGGTGATGATGATGATACCAGAGGCATGGGGAAAACGCTTTCACATGAGCCGCGACAAGAGGGCATTCTACGAGTACCACTCGGCCTTCATGGAGCCCTGGGACGGGCCCGCCGCCCTGGCATTCACCGATGGCAGGTACATAGGGGCAAACCTTGACAGAAATGGACTTCGCCCCGCCCGCTACACGGTTACCAGGGACGGCATCGTGGTGATGGCCTCAGAGGCCGGGGTGTTAGAGATATCCCCTGAGAGGGTGCTGAGAAAAGGCAGGCTTCAACCAGGCAAGATGCTGCTGGTTGACCTGAAACAGCACAGGATAATACCTGACAACGAGATAAAGGCCAAGATCTCAAGGCAGAAACCCTACCGCCGGTGGCTCAAGGACAACAGGATAGAGCTAAGGGGTCTCTTCATGCCATCAGAGGTGCCCAGCGAGGATCCCCAGGAGCTGCTGGTGAAACAGCACGCCTTCGGTTACACCGACGAGGAGTGCAAGATGATACTCTCGCCCATGGCCTCCCGGGGGCAGGAGCCCGTGGGCTCAATGGGCAACGATGCCGCCCTTGCGGTGTTATCCAACAGGCCGCAGCTTCTCTACCTTTACTTCAAACAGCTATTCGCCCAGGTCACCAATCCGCCCATAGACCCACTAAGGGAAGAGCTGGTGATGTCCCTTATGAGCTTCGTGGGCAAAGAGAGGAACATTCTCGACGAGACCCCTGAGCACTGCAGGATGCTTAAACTGAAACACCCCATACTGAGCCCAGAGGACCTGTTAAGAATAAAGGCAAGCGGCCACCCTGACCTGCGCACAGGAGAGATAGACATACTCTTTCCCGCCAACGGGGACGGCAAGGCCCTGGAGGAAGCCCTGGAAGAGGTGTTCAGGAGGGCAGAGGAGCACATCGAGAACGGGGCAACCCTGCTGATTCTCACCGACAGGCGCATAGACAGAGAGAACGCCCCCATACCGGCCCTGCTTGCAACGGCGGGGCTTCACCACCACCTGATCCGGAAGGGAATGAGAACCCATGCAAGCATCATCGTAGAGACGGGAGAGGCCCGTGAGATCATGCACTTCGCCCTACTGATAGGCTACGGGGCCAGCGCCATCTGCCCATACACTGCCATATCCACCATCAGGGCCATGGCAGAAGAGGGTCTGCTGGAGAGGCCGGTCTCCCCCGAGGAGGCCATGGATGCCTACATCACCGCCATCAAGAAGGGCCTCTTCAAGACCTTCAGCCGCATGGGCATATCCACCCTGCGCAGCTACTTCGCCGCCCAGATATTCGAGTCCATAGGCCTCAACAAAGAGGTTATCGACAAGTACTTCACCAAGACCCCCTCGCGGATCCAGGGAATAGGGCTGAACGAGATCGCACAGGAGACGCTGAAACGCCACGAAAGGGCGTTTCCACCCAGGGGCAATCCCCCCAAGCTGCTGGACGCTGGAGGGTTCTACCACCTGAGGATAGGGGGCGAGAAGCACCTTTGGTCCCCCGAGGCCATCTACAAGCTACAGTACGCCACCCGCATAGGCAGCTACGAGGAGTTCAAGGAGTTCACCTCTATCTGCAACGACATCTCAAAGGGTTACTCGACCCTTCGCAGCCTCTTCAGGCTCAAGAAGGGTGACCCCGTGCCAATCGAAGAGGTGGAGCCTGTGGACTCAATAGTTAAAAGGTTCTTCTCGGCGGCCATGTCCTTCGGTTCCATCAGCCGCGAGTGCCACGAGTCCATCGCCATTGCCATGAACAGGTTAGGTGCCCACAGCAACTCCGGAGAGGGTGGTGAAGACCCGGCGAGGTACAAGCCACGGGAGAACGGCGACTGGGCTATCTCGAAGGTGAAGCAGGTGGCATCTGGCCGCTTTGGCGTTACCATCGAGTACCTGGTGAACTGTGACGAGCTCCAGATAAAGATCGCCCAGGGGGCCAAGCCTGGGGAAGGCGGACAGTTGCCGGGACACAAGGTGAGCGAAGAGATAGCCAGAGTGCGCTACACCACCCCGGGGGTCACACTAATATCGCCTCCACCCCACCACGACATCTATTCCATCGAAGACCTTGCCCAACTCATCTTCGACCTGAAGATGGCCAACCCAGAGGCCAGGGTCTCTGTGAAACTGGTATCTGAGGTGGGGGTGGGCACCATCGCCTCGGGAGTGGCAAAGGCAAAGGCCGACATGGTGCTCATCTCGGGCTACGACGGTGGCACAGGGGCCTCGCCCCTCACCTCAATCAAGCACGCCGGGCTTCCCTGGGAGCTTGGACTTGCAGAGACCCAGCAGTCGCTGGTGCAGAACTGCCTAAGGCACTACATAAGGGTGCAGGTGGACGGGCTTATCCGCACGGGGAGGGACGTGGTGATAGGGGCCCTGCTGGGGGCCGAGGAGTTCGGTTTTGGCACCCTATCCCTGGTGGTTATGGGCTGCGTGATGATGCGCAAGTGCCACATGAACACCTGTCCAGTGGGAATAGCCTGCCAGGACCCGGTGCTACGGGCCAGGTTCAAGGGCAAACCAGAATACCTTGTGAACTACTTCAGGTTCCTGGCACAAGAGGTGCGCGAGTATATGGCCGAGCTGGGCTTCAGAACCTTCGACGAGATGGTTGGGCGCAGCGACATGATCGAGATGCAAGAGGCAATAGACCACTGGAAGGCCCACGGGGTTGACCTGTCGGCCATTCTCACCCCGGCAAAGCCCACAGAGATGACCTCGATACTCTGCACAGTTGGCCAAGAGAAGAGCTACGAAGGCATACTTGACTTTGAGCTGATCGAGAAGGCCAGGCCCGCCATCGAGAGGGGTGAGCCTGTGAAAATAGAGATACCCATTCGCAACGTGAACCGCACGGTGTGCACCATGCTAAGCGGCGAGATAGCGAAACGTTACGGGTACGACGGCCTTCCCGACGGCACCATAGACATCACCTTCAAGGGCTCTGCGGGGCAGAGCTTTGGGGCGTTCTTGGCCAACGGGATAAACATACGCCTCGAAGGAGACGCCAACGACTACCTGGCCAAGGGCATGTCAGGGGGCAGGATAGTGGTGGTGCCTCCCAAGGGCTCAAGGTTCATACCCCACGAGAACGTGATCGCCGGCAATGTCATTCTCTACGGGGCCACTGGTGGCGAGCTATACCTCTACGGCGTGGCGGGAGAGAGGTTCGCCATACGTAACAGTGGTGCCAAGGCGGTTGTGGAG
>CAZQJB010000052.1:0-8935 GCA_964593115.1 uncultured Aquificales bacterium | reverse complement strand
CTCTTTTCTGCCCTTCAGCTCCTCTGGGGTGCCCGAGGCCTCAATGGTACCGGTGTTCATGATGTAGATGCGGTCTGCCACCGAGAAGGAGAGGTGCACGTTCTGCTCCACCAGCAGCACCGTCACCCCCGAGGCGGGCAGGCCCCTGATCACCTTTAGGATCTCCTTCACCACCACCGGGGCCAGCCCCAGGGAGGGCTCGTCGAGCAGCAGCAACGAGGCCCTGCTCATTAGCGCCCTGCCTATGGCCAGCATCTGCTGTTCCCCCCCGCTAAGTGTCCCGGCCTGCTGGCGCCTGCGCTCTTTCAGTATGGGGAAGAGGCTGAACACCCTCTCCATATCCTCCCTGATGGTAAAGGAGGGCTCCTTGCCAAGGCGGTGGTAGGCCCCTACCTCCAGGTTCTCCTGTACGCTCATGGGGGCGAATACGTGGCGTCCCTCGGGCACCTGGGAGATCCCCATGGCCACTATTCTATCCGGGGAGAGGCGGGTAAGCTCTTTGCCCGAGAGGCGTATGCTGCCCCCTTCTGCCTTGGCTATTCCCGAGATGGCGTTGCAGATGGTGCTTTTTCCGGCACCGTTTCTTCCCACTATGGCCACTATCTCTCCCCTGTTCACCACCAGGTCGATGCCCCTTAGGGCAAGCACCCCCCCGTAACGCACCTTCAGCGATTCTATCTCAAGCAGCATAGGCATCTGCCCCCAGGTATGCCTCGATCACGCCCCTGTGCCCCTGAACCTCTTCCGGTTGGCCCTGGGCAATGATCTCTCCCTTGTTGAGCACCACCACCTGGTGTGAGAGTCCCATCACCAGGTCCATGTCGTGGTCGATCAGGACCACCGTTTTGCCCATGGAGTGGATGTGCACGATGAGCTCCATCATCTCCATGGTCTCTTGGGTGTTGAGTCCGGCGGCGGGCTCGTCTAAGAACAGTAACTCGGGGTCTGCCGCCACCGCCCTTGCCATCACCACCCGTCTCTGCTCGCCGTAGGGGAGCCCACCGGCCCTAAGGTTGGCCTTCTCCTCGATGCCAAATAGAGAGAGCATCTCCCACGCCCTATGCATCAGCCTCTCCTCCTCCGCCGACACCCTGGGAAGGCCCAAGAGGCCGGCAACAGGCCCGCAAGAGCCCCGCATGTGCAGGCCCACCAGGATGTTTTCGAGGACGCTCATGGTGGGAAAGACCTGTACGTGTTGAAAGGTTCTCACTATGCCCTCCCTGGCCACCTTGTGGGAGGATATCCCGGTTATATCCTTGCCTTTCCAGAACACCTTGCCCCCAGATGGTGCCTCTATCCCGGTGATCACGTTCACCGCTGTGGTCTTTCCGGCCCCGTTGGGGCCGATCATGCCCAGTATGTCACCTCGGTTCACTGTGAAGCTTATCCCCTGCAGGGCCCTGACGCCGTTGAACCGTTTCTGCAGGTTATTCACCCTCAACAGCTCTTCCGTACTGTTCTCCCTCTCTTCTGATGGGTGCCAGGTGGATTCCCGCGGGGTCTGCCCTGAAAACTCTACCCCAGGGGTCCTCGACCTGTCTGCCAGCAGGTCACCTATGATGCCGGCCAACCCCTGGGGGGCCTTCACCAGCATACCCATGAATATGGCCCCGTAGATGAGGTCCTTGTAGTCGTCGAACACGTGAAGAAGCTGTGGCAGGGGGGTGAGAAAGGCGGCGCCGGCCACCGAACCCCAGATGCTGCCCATGCCGCCTATGATCACCATGGCCACGAGCTCGATGGAAAAGAATATGTCGAAGGTCTTCGGGCTGATGAAGGTGAGGTAGTGGGCGTAGAGGCACCCCGATAGTGCGGCGAGGAGGGCGCTTAGCACAAACACCATCAGCTTGTTGCCGGCCACGTTCACACCCAGGGCCCCTGCCGCCAGCTCACCGTCTTTCACTGCCTTCAGTGCCCTGCCAGTGCGTGAGAGGATCATGCTGAACAGCCCCGCTGCCACCAGAAAGAAGGTGCCCCAGATGAGGTAGTAGTAAGCCCTGTCGCTTTCCAGCACCAGTCCCCCCAGGCTTAGGTTGGGTATTCCAGAGAACCCCGATACCCCCCCAGTAACCCCCTCCCATTCCACCAGTACCACCGAGACGATGATGTTGAATCCCAGGGTTGCCATCACCATGTAGTGGCCCTTCAGTTTCAGGGTGGGCACCCCGAGAAGTAGGGCCACCAAGGCCGTTATGGTGAGGGCCGTGGGAATGGTTGCCCAGGGAGAGAGGCCGTAGGACGCCGAGAGGACGCCAGAGATGTACGCCCCCATGCCGTAGAAGGCGGCGTGCCCCAGGGAGATCTGGCCGGCGTATCCAATGAAGAGGGTGAGGCCCGCCACCATGATGGCGTTTAGACCCACTATGCTCAGCACATTGAGGTAGTAGGGGTTGCTGAGCACCAGGGGAAGAAGCCCCATGGCCATGGCCAGTGTGGCCAGGATGGCAAGGTGTAGCCTTAGCCCGCGCCTCATGCCCGTTCCCCCTCGCCCTTGCCAAGTATGCCCCTGGGACGCACGAATAGAATTAGAAGCAGCACCATGAAGGCGATGGCGTCCTTGTAGGAGGACGAGACGAACCCTGCCCCAAGTGACTCCATCACCCCCAAGAGTAGTCCCCCCAACACCGCCCCCGTCACGTTTCCGTAGCCCCCAAGCACAGCCGCCGAGAATCCCTTGAGGCCGATCATCACCCCTGTGTCGAAGGATACGGTGGTGATGGGGGTGATGAGCACACCACCAACCGCCCCCAAGGCCCCACTGAGCACGAAGGAGAGGAGCCTAACCCTTTCCACCGGTATCCCCATGAGCATGGCGGCCCTGGGATTGCAGGCCACCGCCCTCATGGCCTTTCCGTAACGGGTGGACCTGAAGAACCAGAGCAACAGTGCCACCACCATTAGGGTGACGGCGAATATCCATAGGCTCTGGGGTTGAAGGTGGGCCCCAAGGATGTTCACAGGGTCCTCGCCTGAGAATGGCGGCAGGGATAGTGGCCTTTTGCCCCAGGCCAGCTTTATCACCCCCCTGATGAATATGGATGCCCCAATGGTGATGAAGATGAGTATCAGCACGTCCTTGGATACAGCCGGGCGGATCAGGCATCTCTCCATGACTGCCCCAACTGCGGCAACCGCCACAACCGAGAGAATAAAGGCCAGGGGCAGGGGCAGGTGAAGGCCCACCAGCAGTGTGACCATGAACATGCCCCCCAAGGTGAGAAAGTCTCCCTGGGCAAAGTTCACTATGCCCGTGGCGTTGTGTATCAGGCAGAAACCCAGGGCGATCAGGGCATAGATGCTGCCAGTGGCGAGGCCCGAGAACAGGAACTGTGCGAACAGGTGCCCGCTCATTCCCGGCCCCCAACAAGAGAAATGGGCTGTGAACCCAAGCCCACAGCCCATTCTGTTCTACCTTGGCCGTGGGCTTTCAGCCTGCCCACGGCCAACGAGTTCATCTCATACGGCTCCCGGGCAGACCACGCCCCTGCGCCACCACCAGAAGCCGTTGCCCTTTGCCATCGTCGCTCTCATGTGGCCCCTTCTTTCAGAGGTGGGTATTCTTGTCAAGGGATTATCCCTTCTTCTCTTTGGGCAGCACGACCTTTGAGAGGTCGGCTATGCCCTTGAAGAGGTGGGATATCCTGTTCAGCAGCGAGAGGCGGTTCTTTTTCACCCTCTCGTCCTTGTCCATCACCAGCACGTTGTCAAAGAAGGCGTCAACCTTCTCTTTCAGCGATACGATCTTGGCCAGGGCGCCAGAGTAGTCCTCTTTCTCCTTCGCCTCTTTCACCTGGGGTTCCACACGCTTAACCTCTTCAAACAGGGCCTTCTCTTCTTCCTCTTGCAGGAGTGACTGGTTCACCTCTGTGCCCTCGAAGCCCTCTGGTATGATGTTCACCACCCGCTTGAAGGTGGTCATTAGCTGCTCGAACTGGGGATCGTGGCTCACTTCCACCAGGGCATCCAGTCGCTTCATTGTCTCCACCACGTCGTCGAAGGCCTCTGAGAGCACAGCATCCACGATGTCTTGCCGGTATCCCTGGCCCACCAACTGGTTGTAGAGCCTTTGCCTGATGAAGGCTATCACCTCTTCCTCCACCTCCTGGGATGGCCTCTCCATCTTGCTGGAGAGCAACTGGGCAGAGGCGTTCACCAGCTCTGACAGGGAGAGCCTGAATCCCTTCTCGTAGATGGTGCGTAACAGCCCCAGCACGTCCCGCCTTATCCCGTAGGGATCCTCTGACCCTGTGGGGGTGAGCCCTATGCCGAAACAGCCCACTATTGTGTCGAGACGGTCGGCGATGCCCACTATGGCCCCAGTGAGGGTGGTGGCTATCTCGTCCCCTGCAAACCTGGGCAGGTAGTGCTCGTAGATTCCGTCGGCCACCTCGGGGTCCTCTCCCTGGATACGGGCGTACTCACGGCCCATCACCCCCTGCAGCTCTGGGAACTCGTAAACCATCTGGCTCTCAAGGTCGGCCTTGGCAAGGATGGCGGTGCGGTCCACCAGGCTCTCCTTCTCTGGGGCAACCTTCTGGGCGATCATCTTGGCCAGCTCTTTGAACCTCATCACCTTCTCGTACGAGGTGCCCAGTTTCTCTTGGAACACCACGTCTTTCAGCTTCTCGAAGTAGCGCTCAAGGGGAACCTTTTTGTCCTCTTCGAAGAAGAACTTGGCATCTGCAAGCCTTGCCCTGAGCACCCTCTCGTTGCCCTCTACGATCAGGTCCATGTTCTCTGTGACCATGTTGCTCACCACGACGAAGTGGGGCAGCAGGTTGCCCTTTTCGTCAAAGATGGGGAAGTAACGCTGGTGCTCCTTCATGGGGGTGATGAGCACCTCTTTGGGAAGTGCCAGGTACTCCTTTTCAAAGGTGCCACGCAGGGGCACGGGGTACTCTACCAGGAAGTTTATCTCTTCCAATAGCTCCTCGTCCTCCATGGCGGTGCCCTTCACCTCACCCGCCTTCTCGGTGACTCCCTCCCAGATCATCCTTTTGCGCTCTTGGTGGTCCACCACCACGTAGGCCTCCCTTAACCTCTCCTGGTACCCTTGAGGGCTTTCGAGGGTTATGGGCTGGGGTGCGAGAAACCTGTGGCCGTAGGTGACCCTGCCGGTGGTGATATCCTCTATTGTGAACTCTACCACCTCGTTCCCGAAGAGGGCCAGGATCCAGTGTATGGGACGGGCGAACCTGAAGCTGTAGTCTGCCCACCGCATGGACTTTTTGAAGGGTATCTTGGCCATGAGATTGGGGAGAAACTGGCGCAGTATCTCCATGGTCTCTCTTCCCGCCTCGCGCTTGACAACAGAGAGGTACTCTCCCTTGGGGGTGGTGACCCTCTCCACCTGGTCCAGGCTTACCCCTTGGGACTTACAGAAACCCTGGGCGGCCTTTGTGGGGTTTCCGTCGGCGTCGAAGGCCACGGAGGCGGGGGGGCCCATCACCCGCTCCTCTTTGTCGCTCTGGCGCTCTGCCATGTCTAACACCCTGAGCACCAGGCGCCTTGGGGTGCCCCAGGTGATTATCTCGCCATGCCCTATTCTCTGGTTAGCAAGCTCCCGCTTCACCATCTTGCCCATGGCATCCAGGGCGGGCAGCATGAAGCTGGCGGGAATCTCTTCCACTCCTATCTCAAAAAGCAGCTCTCTCCCCATCTTCTTGGTTCTCCCTCCTTTATTTGGAGGAGTGTCTTTTCATCAAAGACACCCTCTCTAAACCAGATACTATTGGTTATACCTTCTGTGCAAGTGTCTCTATTCCCTTTAGTATCTCCTCGGGGGTGAAGTACCAGGCGGGCTTTGTTAGCGACTCCACCGTGCAGTGCCTCACCACGGCGTTAACGTCTTCCACCATCTGGCCGTTGTTCATCTCTACCACCAGCATGGTGCGTCCCTCTTGGTCTAAGCCGGCTATGGCCTTGTTGGGAAAGGGAAAGAGGGTCTGGGGCCTGAGCATGCCCACAGGTATGCCCTTCTCCCTGGCCCAGCGAATGGCGGTCTTGGCTATTCGGGCCGCCGTTCCGTAGGCGACCACCACAAACTCCGCGTCTTCCACGGGGAACTCCTCATGGCGCGTTTCGTCCGCTTCCATCCGGCGGTACTTCTCTGCCAGTGCCCTGTTGTGCTCGGTTAGTGCCCCCATCTCGAGAAAGAGTGACTTGGCCAGCTTGGGGCTTCTTCCCCTGCATCCCCTTAGCGCCCACGGTTTCTCGGTTGCGAATGGGTCCACCCATTCCTCGGGCATGTCCACCGCCTCCATTATCTGGGAGAGTAGGGCATCTCCCAGGATCACCGCGGGGTTCCTGTACTTGTGGGAGAGCTCGAAGGCCAGAAAGACCATGTCAACGGCCTCTTGAGCGTTGGAGGGGGCCAGTACGATGGTGCGGTAGTCGCCGTGTCCTCCCCCCTTCACCGACTGGAAGTAGTCGCCCTGGGAGGGCTGGATTCCTCCGAGGCCGGGACCGCCCCGGTTCATGTTCACCACCACCGCGGGAAGCTCTGCTCCCCCGAGGTACGAGAGGCCCTCTTGCATCAGGCTTATGCCGGGGCTCGATGACGAGGTCATGGCCCTGATGCCCGACACTGCCGCCCCCAGCAGCATGTTGATTGACGAGACCTCGCTCTCTGCCTGGATGAAGACCCCTCCCACCTCGGGCAGCCTCCACGAGAGGTACTCGGGTATCTGGCTTTGTGGTGTGATGGGGTAGCCTGCGTAGAAACGGCATCCCGCCCTGACAGCGGCCTCGGCTATGGCCTCGCAGCATTTCCAGAGTCTCGACTGGCTCATTTGTACACCTCGATCACCACGTCTGGACAGACCTCTGCGCAGAGGGCGCACGAGATACACTCCTCTTGCGAGGTTATCCTGACCGGGTGGTACCCACCCTTGTTTCTCTTCTCCCCGTCTATCTCGAGTATCTTTTTGGGACACGCATCAACGCAGAGCCCGCAGCCCTTGCATAGGTCCTCTTCAATCACTACCATCGCTCTCCCCCGAAAACGGGACGCCTTCTCCTCCCATCATGCGTTTCAGTTCCTCCCTGGACTCCTCTTTCGTCAACCTGCTCACCAGGGTGACGGTTCTCTCTCTCTCAACCCTCTTGACCACCCTGAAGTGGTGCTCTCCGAAGGCGGCTATCTGGGGCATGTGGGTGATGCAGAGTATCTGCCTCTCCCCTGAGATCTCCCTCAGCAGCCTTCCCACCTCTACGGCGGTCTCGCCCCCTATGCCCGTGTCTATCTCGTCGAGCACCCAGAGGTCACAATCCCCTCTATGGGATAAAAGGCTGTGTATTGCAAGGGTTATTCTTGAAAGCTCACCCCCAGAGGCCACCTTCCAGAGTGGCCTCATCCCCTCACCGGGGTTTGGCTCGATTAGAAACTCCACCTTGCCGATTCCCCAGGGTCCCGGATCCCTCCGGGATATTTCCACCTTTAGCCGGGCCTGCTCGAGCCTGAGGCGTCTAAGCGTCTCTTGTACCCTCTCGCAGAAACCCCTTGCAGCCGCCTCTCTCTTCTCTTGTAGCTCCTCTCCCACCTGCCACACCTGGCTCTCCACCTCTTCCAGCCGA
Source organism: uncultured Aquificales bacterium (assembly GCA_964593115.1). Lineage (GTDB taxonomy): Bacteria > Thermosulfidibacterota > Thermosulfidibacteria > Thermosulfidibacterales > JALWSI01 > JALWSI01. Next base: position 1,360 of record CAZQJB010000052.1, on the reverse strand, counting down.
TCCTTGAGCCCCTCTTGTCCCTCTTGCCTCTCTTCCAGTTGCGCCAGCTCCCGTTTCGCCTTCTCCAGGTAGTTGAGCATATCTTTCACCGTCTCTCCGTACTTGGGTCTGAAACGGGCGATCATGTCGAGTCTCTCTTCTATCTCTTGTAGTCGCTCTGGATCTTCGCTGAGCTCCCCTGCCACCGAGAGTAGCCTTAAGGCCTGGTCCTCCACCACTGCAAGGGCCCCCTCAAGGGCCTCTACGCCAGAGGCTATCTCGTCCTTCAGGTCCTTCCACTCCTCTAATATGCCCAGGGCCGAGCTAAGCAGGCTGTGGGCCGAGGGCTCGTCCTCAGAGAGCCTCCCAGCGGCGTTGGCGATGGCCTCTTTGCACCTTGCAGCCTTCGAGAGCACCTCTCTGGCCTTGCGGAGTGACTCCTCTTCTCCCTCCACCAGGTGGGCCTCTTCGAGTTCCCTTATCTGGAAACGCAGAAACTCCATCTGCCTGAGCCGTTCAGCGGCGTTCTTGCCCATCTCCTCTATCTCTCTCTGCAGGTGCTCCTTCTCGCGGTAGAGTTCGAGGTAACGCTGGTGTAGGTCTCTCAGCCCCGCGTAGTCGTCCAGTATCGAGGTGTGGCGCGATGGGTGCAGAAAGGAGTGGTGGTCGCGCTGGCTCTGTATCTCCATGAGAAAGGGAGAAAGCCTCTTGAGGGTTCCCAGGGTAGAGGCGCAGTCGTTGATGAACACCCGGTTTCTGCCCTGACGTATCAACACCCTTCTCACCACCAGGGGGGTCTCGAAGGTGATGCCCGCCTCTTCCAACACCCCCTTGGCGGGGCTGTTCTCATGGAGCTCGAACACCCCCTCTACCACCGCCTCGTTACACCCCTCGCGGATCCACCCTGTCTCGCCCTTCTGTCCCGAGAGGAGTCCCAGGGAGTTCACCAACAGGGACTTTCCCGAGCCCGTCTCGCCGGTTATCACAGTAAACCCCTCCCCGAAGTCGAGGGAGGCATCGCTGATCAGCGCAAAGTTCTTGGTTCTCAAGTTGAGAATCACTTGCTCTCCTCCTCCCCGGCGCTTTTATTCCAGACCGGACCGGGTGGGCAAACATCTTTGGCTACCAGGATTGACGGGGTAAGGGCCTTTTGCTAAACGCATCCTGCCCAGTGGGCCGCTAGCTCAAGTGGCAGAGCAACGGCCTTTTAAGCCGTTGGTTCCAGGTTCGAGTCCTGGGCGGCTCACCATGCGAAAAAGAGCGTCCCCTTCGTCTAGCCCGGCCCAGGACACCGCCCTTTCACGGCGGCGACGGGGGTTCAAATCCCCCAGGGGACGCCATTCTTGGCAGGCTCTATTCTTACAAAGAGTGCGTGGATAAG
>CAZQJB010000051.1:0-8980 GCA_964593115.1 uncultured Aquificales bacterium | reverse complement strand
CCGCCACCGCCCAGAAAAAGCCCATGAACGACCCGGCGTACCTTCCCTTGAAGTCCCTTTTCACCAGGGTCCAAAGAAGGCTTCTCACCAGTGCCAGCACCCGCAGCTTGTGCAAGAGCCGTCTCAGCATTTCCCCTGTCCCGCCTCGGGAAAGTTGTAAGAGACCTGGGCAGGGGTCTCAACCACGCGGCAGTTCCACCTCTGGTGGTGGTACTCCCTGGTCACCTTTGAGCAATAGGGGATGTCGCAGGTGGCGCAAAGGGGTATCCTCTCCATGAGGTAACGATTGTGTAGCCGCCTCGCCTCTTCAAGGGCCTCCCCGTGCCAGATCCCGTAAAGACTCTCGTCCTGAAACCTGCCCACCGGGTGCTCGGCCCAGATGTCCTCGCAGCAGAGAACCGCCTCGCCCTCCCAGCTCACCACCATCATGGTGAACAGGTTGGGGCAGACAGCCACGTTCCACTTGCCCAGAATGCTCCTACTGCCAACGGGGCGAAAGGTGGAGATCTTAACCTCGTCCACCCTGCCATGCCACCTCTCGACGAAGCCCTCGGGATCAGAGCCTGGAATCTTCACCATGTTCAGAAAGACCCGGGGGCTGCCATTGCGGCGCATGGCGAGCAGGTGCTCGATGTGCTCCTCAACGATTCCAAGCTCAGAGCCCCTGTACCAGGCGTACCTCTCGGGATCGGCACCGTCCACCGAGAAGCCTATCCACCCTATGCCTGCCTCCAACAGCTCCCTGGACCTCTCAGGTGTTAGCAGAAGGCCGTTGGTGAGTATTCCAACGTTTATGCCCTGGCACCTGGCGGCCCAAGAGACCATCTCGGCCAGTTGGGGATGCAAGAGGGGCTCGCCGGCACCGGTGAGCATAAGGTCAAGGGGCACATTCCACGAGACCATCTCGTCGATCATGGCCCTCACCATATCCGGGTCGGCGCTGCCAATGGCCCGCCTCTGCTTCACGCCCTCTCCCCAGAAGTGGCAGGAGCGGCAACGCATGTTGCACCTGTTTGTGGGCTCTAAGATAACCGTTCTCGGGTAGCGGGGAATGACCAATCCTAACCCCCTCACATCAGGCCAAGCCCCTGCAGTATCTCCCTGCCCCCCTTCTCCAGGAGCACCCTGCCAAGCCTCTCACCCAACTCCCCGGGGGCCGAGGCAGGGCCAGAGAGCCTCTCCCTCACCCAGCGGGAGCCGTCGGGCATACCGATGAAACCCTCTATCTCGAGGGCCCCATCCCCTGAGCTGGCGAAGGCGGCCACGGGCACCTGGCAGCTTCCCCCTATGCATGACAGAAAACTGCGCTCGGCAACCACCTCGGCGTAGGTGCCAGAAGAGTGGACCGCAGAGAGAAGCTCGGTGAACTCTCCCTCCCTGGTCTCCACAGCCAGAACCCCCTGCCCCACCGCGGGAAGACAGACCGAAAAGGGCAGGTCGTAACAGTGGTGCTGGTGGTAAACCCCAAGGCGCAGCATACCCGCCTTGGCCAGCACAACGGCGTCGTACTCGCCCTCCATCAGCTTTCTCAGCCTGGTGTCAAGGTTACCCCTCAGGGTCTTGATGGATAGGGTAGAGACCTGGGCCAGCAACTGGGCCTGGCGTCTCAGGCTCGAGGTGCCCACCACGGCACCTGGGGAGAGCCCGTTCAGGGAAGATACGGGCTCCCTTGTCACAAGTACGTCGTGGGGGCTCTCCCTCTTGCTCACCGCGGTGATGGCGAGCCCCCTGGGAATCTCCGAGGGCACGTCCTTCATGCTGTGCACCGCAAGGTCAACCTGCCGGGCAAGCAGGGCCTCCTCTATCTCCTTCACAAAGAGCCCCTTGCCCCCAACCTTGGCAAGTGGGGCGTCAAGAATCTTGTCACCCTTGGTCTTGATCACCACCAGCTCTGCCTCAACCCCGTGGTGACGCTCAAGCTCCCCCTTCACCCAGTTAGCCTGCCAAAGGGCCAGCTTGCTGCCCCTTGTGCCTATCTTAACCTTCATCTCTCCTCCTCTATTCCAAACAGTTGCCGCGCCACCTTGGCGATCTCCTCCCCCTTCCCCTGCGAGGCCGCCTGCTTCATGGTGGTGAACGAGGGGTGCAGTATCTTCTTCACGATGGCATCCGCCATCTTCTCGATGGACCTCTGCTGCTCAGGGGTGAGGTCAAGGCGCGAAAAGGTCTTGCCCAGCTCCTGCTCCACGATCATCCTGCTGTGCCTGCGAAGCGAGACGATGACAGGTATCACGCTCTGCTCCCTCATCCACGCCTTGAACTGCTCCACCTCCCTCTCGATGAGCTGAAGGGCCCGCTCAGACTCCTTGGCCCTCCTCTTCCGGTTCTCCTCAACCACCGCCTGCAGGTCGTCGATGTCGTAGAGGTAAACGTTCTCAACCCTGCCAACCTCGGGGTCGATGTCACGGGGCACGGCGATGTCGATGAAGAACACCGGCCGGTAACGCCTGCGCCTCATTGCCCTCTCCACCTCTTCCCTGGAGATCACCACCTGTGTAGAGGCGGTGGAGCTGATCACTATGTCGGCCTTGATCAACTCCTCGTGCAGCTCCTCCAACGAGACAGGCACTCCCCCCAGCTCCTCAGCCAGCCCCCGGGCCCTCTCCAAGGTGCGGTTGGCCACCACCAGCCTGCCTATCCCGTTACCCACGAGGTGCCTCGCCGCAAGCTCCGCCATCTCCCCCGCGCCGATGAGCATGGCCTGCCTATCCTCGAGGGTGTCGAATATCTTCCTGGCAAGCTCCACTGCGGCGAAGCTCACCGAGACGGCGTGCTCGCCTATCCCTGTCTCGCTGCGCACCCTTTTTGCCACAGATATCGCCTTTTTCATCAACTGGTTAAGCACCAGCCCAGTGGCCCTGGCACTCAACGCCGCCTCGTAGGCGTCCTTAACCTGGCCGCCTATCTGTGGCTCACCCAACACCATGGAGTCGAGGCCACAGATCACCTTGAACAGGTGCCTCACCGCCTCGTCCCCGCGATGAACGTAAAGGTGTGGAGCAAGCTCGCCGGGCTCCACACCCTTTGACCTGCACAGAAACTCCCTGATGGCCTCCTCGCCCCCCTCGTCGCACCAGGCGTAAACCTCCACCCTGTTGCAGGTGGAAAGTATGCACCCCTCGCGCACCTCGCCCCACTCGAGAAGTACCGCCAGGGCAGGGGCCAGCTCGTCCCCGTTAAAGGCCAGGCGCTCCCTAAGGTCCACCGGGGCGGTGTTGTGATTCATGCCTACCACCAGTATCTCCATGGGCGGCCACCCTCACATGTTGGCGTAGGTGTGCAGGCCGGGCAGAAGCAGGTTCACCCCCAAGAAGGTGAAGAGCACCGCTGCAAAGCCCACTATGGCCAGTATGGCGGCCCTCCTGCCCCGCCACCCAACGGTCATCCTGCCGTGAAGTATGGCCGCGTAGATGAACCAGGTGATGAGAGACCAGGTCTCCTTGGGATCCCAGCTCCAGTACGAGCCCCAGGCGTACTCGGCCCAGATGGCCCCGGTGATGATGCCCACGGTGAGAAAGGGAAAGCCCACGGTGAGCATGCGGTAGTTCAACGAGTCAAGGGTGTGAAGCGAGGGCAGCCGCCTGAACATCCACCCAAGGCTCTTGCCCTTGATGTAGCGCTCCTGGACCAGGTAGAGCACGCTCACCACGAAGGATAGGGTGAAGGCCGCGTAGCCGATGAACGAGGTTGTGGCGTGAACAGATAGCCACCCGCTGCGGAGTGCGGGGGTGATCACCCCAGGTGGGCGGCTGAATACCGCGGCGTAGAGCACCCCCATCAGGTTCAGGGGCGAGACAAAGGCCCCCAACACAGGCATGGGGTAGAGGTATTGCACCCCGATGTACCCACCGGCCAGGGCCCACGAGAAGAACGAGAGCGAGTCCTCGATGGTGGTGACGGGAAAGTGCCCCCCCATCACCCAGCGCACCACGAAAGAGAGGGTGTGCAGGCCAAATGCCCCGCAGAGCACCCACAGGGCCCACCGCGAGAACCTGGGCTCAACCCTGTAAAGGTAAAAGAGGTAGAGCACAGTGGCCAACAGGTAGAGGGCCGCGGCGATCCTTATGGTCAAGGTGTCCATGCCCTCACCCCCTCAACACCAGGTCCAAGGCGGTGAATACGAAGAAGGCCACGCTGATGTAACCGTTCACGGTGAAAAAGGCCAGGTCTATCTTCGAGAGGTCTTTTGGAGAGACCAGCCTGTGCTCCCACAAGAGCAACACCCCCATCACCAGCAGCCCTGACAGGTAGAAGGGCCCAAGGTGCAGAATGGGTGCCAGCATGGAGAAGAAGAGCATAGATGCAAGGTGAAACCCCCTTGCAACCCAAAGGGAGCGCTTCACCCCCACCATGGCGGGAATGGAGTAGAGGCCGTGGGAGCGGTCAAACTCCACGTCCTGCAGCGAGTAGAGAATGTCGAACCCCCCAACCCAGAAGGCCACCCCAAGGCCCACCAGCACCGGGGGCAGGTCTATGCTTCCCCTCACGGCTATCCACGCACCTATGGGGGCAAGGGAGAGCGAGAGCCCCAGCACCAGGTGCGAGGCCCAGGTGAACCTCTTGGTGAACGAGTAGAAAGAGACCAGCAGTATGGCCCAGGGGGCCAGCTTGAAACAAAGGGGGTTCAGCATATTAGCTGCAAACAGCAGCAGGCCGTAAGAGAGAACCACGAAAAGGGCGGTCTCTAACCTTCCCACCCTGCCTGTGGGAATGTGCCTCTCCTTGGTGCGGGGGTTCTTTGCGTCTATCCCCGCGTCAACCAGGCGGTTGAAACACATTGCCCCGGTGCGTCCCCCCACCATGGCCACCACTATCCAGAATAGCTTATCCAAGGGGGGAACCCCCCCTGCCGCCAGAAAACAGCCCATCAAGGCAAAGGGCAGGGCAAAGACCGTGTGCTCGAACTTTATCATCTCGAGCACCATGGCCACCTTGCTCCACAATCCCTTCAACGCCTCTCCTCCACGGTTATCCGCCTCTTCGTCTCGTCCACCACCTCTATTCTCACCTCTAACCGGGGACGGTATCCCCCCCAGAAGGGCGCCCCAACCTCGGGCCACTCAACGGCCACAACCCCGTTCTCCAGGCACTCGTCGAGGCCCAGGCCCTCAACCTCGGCGGCCCCACCCAGCCTGTAAAGGTCAACGTGGTAAAGGGGCAACCTGCCGCCGGGGTACTCGTTCACCAGGGTGTAGGTTGGGCTGCACACGCCGCAAGGCACCCCCAGCCCCCTGGCCATGCCCCTAACCACCACGGTCTTGCCCGCCCCAAGCCCCCCATGCAGGGTCACAAGCTCGCCACCCACCAGCCGCCTCGACAGGCGCTCGCCCAGCTCCTCGGTCTCCTCTTCTGAAGAGGTGAGCAGAACCTCGTTTCTCATCTCCCAAGCAGCAGGTAAAGAACCGCCATGCGCACCGCCACCCCGCTGGTGACCTGCTGAAGAATCAGGTTCTTAGGGTATCCCTGCATGGCAGGTGAAAGCTCTACCCCCCAGTTCACCGGGCCTGGGTGCATCAGCACGGGCCGGGGAGAGAGGGCCTCGATGCGCTCAGGGGAGAGCCCGAAGAGCCTCGAGTACTCCCTCAAGGTGGGAAATAGCGACGACGCCTGCCTCTCAAGCTGTATTCTCAGCATGATCACCGCGTCTGCATCGCGCACCACGTGCTCGATTGAGGGCACCACCCTCACCCCAATCCCCTCTATGCCCGGTGGGATCATGGTGGGGGGACCTGCCACGGTCACCTCTGCTCCCAGGGCAAGAAGCCCCCAGATGTCAGAGCGCGCCACCCTGCTGTGGGTGATGTCGCCGGCAATGGCCACGTGAACCCCTGCAAGGTCCTTGGTGCCCAGGGCCTCCCTCAGGGTGAACAGGTCTAACAGCCCCTGGGTGGGATGCTCGTGGGCCCCGTCCCCCGCGTTTATCACGCAGGCATCGAGGTTGGCCGCCAGGTAGGCCGCCGCCCCCGAGGCCCTGTGCCTGACCACAACACCGTCCACCCCCATGGCCTCGATGTTCAGGGCGGTGTCCTTCAGGGTCTCGCCCTTGGTGGTGCTGGACGAGGAAGACGAGAAGTTCACCACGTCTGCCGAAAGGTACTTGCCGGCAAGCTCAAAGCTGGTCCTGGTGCGGGTGCTGGGCTCGAAGAAGAGGTTGGCCACCACCTTTCCCCTAAGGGTGGGCACCTTCTTTATCTCCCTCTCCAGCACCTCCTTCATGGAGTCCGCCGACTCGAGAACGTGGTTTATCTCCTGGGCGCTGAGCCCCTCAAGGCCAATAAGGTCCTTGCGGTGAAACCCCATGCTACCCCTCTCTGCCCGCCAGCACCACGGCGTCCTCCCCGTCCACCTCTTCCAGCAGAACCAGCACGTCCTCCTGTATGCTGGTGGGCACGCTTCTTCCCACGTAGTCGGGGTGAATGGGCAGCTCGCGGTGTCCCCTGTCTATGAGCACGGCAAGCTGGATGGAGCGCGGACGGCCGAAGTCGGTGATGGCGTCAAGGGCCGCCCTGACGGTGCGGCCGGTGAAGATGACGTCGTCAACCAGCAGCACCTTGTGGTTGGTGACGGGGCAGCTTATCTCGGTGCGCTGCACCACGGGCTGCTCGTCCAACAGGCTCAGGTCGTCGCGGTAAAGGGTGATGTCCAGGCTGCCCAGTGGCACATCCTCGCCCTCAATCTCCCTCAGCCTCTCCACCAGCCTGCGGGCCAGCACGTCTCCCCGCCTCTTGATGCCGATGACGCAGAGGTCGGCAACCCCCTTGTTTCTCTCGGCAACCTCGTAGGCCAGCCGCGAGATCACCCTCTCCATGCGCTCCTTGCGCATGATGAAACGCTTCAGCCTGTACCCCTGGGGAAGACGCATGGCCCCTCCTTACAGGGAGTTCCACATTTTCTCGTTCTTGGTTATCTTCACCCTCTTCTTCATGGCATCAAGCCACTCTGTGAATACCGCCTCCCTCTTCTTCGAGAGAATGCGGTTCTTCAACTCTACCCTCTGTGCCTCGAAATCCTTCTCGTCTATACCCTTTCTGTCAACCACCTTGAACAGGTACAGCTTTTTGCCCATGGTGGCCCACCCCGTCTCGCCCTTCTTCAACCCAAACACCTTCTCAGAGAGAACCGGGAAGAATCCCATGCGGGTGAAGTAGTCGGTGGTGACCGCAGACCCCTTGGGCAGCTTGAGCCTTTGGGCCATTGCGGCAAGGCCAAGGGACCCTGCCTCTTTCGCCCACTGTGGGGCCTCTCTTTTCATCCAGTCCCAGGCCTTCTCCTCCTCGCAGTCCACCAGCACCCTGGCCCGTATCTGCGAGAGGGGCGGGATCTCAGAGGGTCTCTTCTCCATGAGCTGCACGATGTAGAACCCCTCGGGGGCCCTGATTATGTCTGAGTGCTCGCCCTCTTTCAGTTCGAAGGCCCGTGATATCACCAGAGAAGAGCTGGGGATCTCGGGGAGCTTATCCTTGCGCGAGACCAGGGGCGAAGTGAGAACCACCACCCCCTCTTTGGCGGCGGCCTCTTTCAGCGACTCCCCCCTGCGCAGGGCCGAGCGGATACGCCCCGCGGCCTTCAGGGCCAACCTGCGCCCCCTCTCCTCTTTCAACCTCTTCTCTATCTTCTCCGCCACCTCCTCGTAGGGCTTCACCCCTTCTCCCTGGCGCTTCACCAGCTCAATCACCCTGAACATGTGGGGGCCAGAGGCGAAGGGCTTAGATAGCTGCCCCGGTTTCAGGCCCCTCAAGGCCCTCTTGATGGTGGGGTCAAGCCTGCGCCAGGCCACGAAACCCGTAACCCCTCCCTCTTTGGCAAAGGGGTCTTTCGAGTACCTCTTGGCAAGCTCTGGGAAGGCCTTGGGGTTTTTAAGAAGCTCGTGGTAAACCTTCTGGATGGTGGCGTTGTCTTTCACTGTGATGGTCTTCAGCCACACCCCAGCCGGGGCCGGGAACTCGTAAGAGTTCTCTTTGTAGTAGCTGCGTTTCTCCTCTTCGGTCACCTTCACCTTGTCGTCGAAGGCGTCCAGTGAGAGGGCGGCGTACGAGAACTTCACCCTCTCGGGCAGGCGGTACTCCTCCTTGTGCTGCCGGTAGAAGGCCTCCAGCTCCTGTGACCCCGGCCTGAACCTGTCGAGAAAGAGGGTGGGCTCTACCGTGATGTAGCTTATCTTCACCTTCTCGTTCTCCCACAGGTAGAGGTTTCTCACCTCGGCAGGAGTCACCTCCACCGAGTCCTTCACCAGGGAGTAAATCCTGCTGCGGGTCAGGTCGTTCTTGGTCTCGATCTCGAACACCTCTGGGGTAGAGTGAAGGTAGGCAAGGGCGCGCCTGTACCTGTTGGTGTCGAACCTGCCGTTCACCTGGAATGCAGGTATGCTGGCAATCACCCTTGATGCATCGGCGTCTGTGGCAGAGACACCCAGTCTTCTGGCGACCTCGAGGGCTATCTTCTCGTTCACCAGGCCGTCAAGCACCTTCTCTTTCAGCTTCAGGCGCTTCACAAGCTCGTCGTTGAACCTCTTGCCGTACAGCTTGCGGTAGAACTGCATCATCTTGCCATAGGTCACCCTGTACTCCCTGTAGGTGATTGGCTGGTCCCCCACCTTGGCTATCACGTCCCTGTCGCCCTTGTAGGTGCCCCTGCCCCAGACCAGAAAGATGGTGCCAATGAAGGCGGCCACCACTATCCACAGGGCAACGCTGAGAAACTTCAGGTTGCTTCTCATGCTTTGAAGTGCGCTCATCTAAGACTCGGCCTCCTCGATTCACGGTTACTCGCCTTCACAAGGCGGATGGTCGGGGCGAGAGGACTCGAACCTCCGACCCTCTGCTCCCAAAGCAGATGCGCTACCAGCCTGCGCTACGCCCCGACACGGCGGCTCTTCACCTAACCCAGGCGGGGGGGCTTAGTCAACGGCATAGGAAAGAGAAGAAGGTAATAGGGCCCTTGCCTCTTCTGCCAACACCAACACGCAACAGGCCATGCTGCA
>CAZQJB010000050.1:0-8989 GCA_964593115.1 uncultured Aquificales bacterium | reverse complement strand
GGGCATAGTGGTCCAGTGCCAGGACGAACGCTCGCAGCACAAGAACAAGGAGAAGGCCATGCGTATGCTAAGGGCCAAGCTGAAGGACAAGATGGAACGAGAGGCCCAGGCGAAGGTGTCTGAAGACAGAAGAAGGCAGGTGGGAACAGGGGACAGGAGCGAGAGAATACGCACCTACAACTTTCCCCAGAACAGGGTGACCGACCACAGGATAGGATTGACACTGTACAAGTTGGACGCAATAATGGCCGGCGAACTTGACGAGTTGATTGAGGCATTGGCCGCTTACGATCAGGCGATGAAAATCGAGTCATTCGGAGATAAGAGGGAGGACGACGCTACATGATCAAGGCAGACTTGGTAGAGGCTGTGATGAATGCCACGGGGTATTCCAGGACGGAGGCTGAAGAGGCTGTTAATCTCACCTTGAAAATAGTGATAGATGCCCTGAAGGATAAGGAGGAGGTGGTGATTCGCCGTTTTGGCAGCTTTGCGGCGTATCCTTCCAAGAGGACCAAGGGACGTAACATATCTACGGGCAAAGAGGTTCCCATTCCGCCCAGAAACGTGGTGAGGTTCAGGCCCAGCAAGTACATGCGTAAAGTCGAGGAGGATTGAGCAAGGGGTTACCTAAGCGGGGCCTTGTGGCCCTCTTGGTTCTGCTCTTTCTTGTTGTGGTAACTGCGAGGGCCGTTCTCTCTCTGCAAAAGAGAGAGGCGGTCCTCGATCTCTATCCCCCTGGATCCACGGTTTACGGCTATGGGGTGCTGGTTGACGACCCCGTTGTTGAAGGGGGCAGATCGAGGATACTGTTGAGTTTTCATCCCCTTGGGGGGCTCTTCTTCTCTGTTACCTATCCGTTTGCCCTTGAATTCCCCGCGAGATTTGGAGACAGGGTATGGGTCAAGGCCTCTATTGAACCCCTTAACCCGTGTTCTGCAAGGCAAAACTTGCGGGATCTATTGGTAAACAAGAGGATAAGGGGATGGGGTAGGGGATTCAGGTTCGCAGGAGATGGTGAGCTGGCCCCCATACTGGTGCAACTGCACAGGGCCAGGGTTGCCCTCTACTCTAAGGTGTCCGACATTTACGGGGGGCAGGTGGGACCATTGCTGGCGGCAATGGTTATGGGCATGAGAGAGCATCTGCCCCGCGACTTGAGATTCTCCTTCAGGGCCTCGGGTCTTGCCCATCTTCTTGCGGTCTCCGGTTTTCACGTAGGCGTAGTGGCCCTGGTGGTCTTCTTGCTTCTCAGGTCTCTGCTAAGACTGGCGGTATGCCTTTGGCCAGGTCTTTCTATCTCTTTCTGGTTATTGCCCTCCAACCTTGCCGGTCTTCTAACCATCTTGGTGGTATGGCTCTATGCGGAGCTTACTGGTGGCAGGGCCTCTGCCCTGAGGGCGGCCTTGATGCTCTCGCTTTACATCCTGGCCCGCATATTCAGCCGTGACAGGCCCTTGCTTGCGGCGGTGGCATCATCCTTCGTTTTGCTGTTGCTCTTCAACCCTCTATTTCTCTTTCAACCCGGTTTTCAGCTCACCTACCTCGCCATGTTGGGGATACTGGTGATACTGAAGGGTTGCAGTATGCTCAAGGGTCCATTGGATGCTATTACTGCAGGCATGCCCAGATACCTTGCAGGGTTTGTTGGGGGACTGCTGGTTTGGCTTGCCATATCCCTCGTCTTGCCGATCTTTCTATGGCCCTGGGTGGGCATCATGTTTCACAGGGTATCCATTGTGGCTCCCATCTCTAACCTCGTGCTGACCCCCCTTGCCTCCGCCTTGATTGCAGTCGGGTTTCTCTGGTTGGCCGTTGCTCCACTTCTTCCAACGGTTATGGCCAAGATGCTGGCTAAGCCGGTGGCGTTGCTCGCCTCTCTTTTTTTGAAGGGGGTACTGATGCTGGGAAAAGCCCGACTTTTCCCCTGGGTGACCATTGGCACCTCCCTTTTGCTGCTCTCTGTGGTTGCCTCTATCTCCCTTGCCATCATTCTGGGCAGGCGATGGCCTGTGCTCCCCCTTCTTCCCCTGCTGGCCTTCGCCATACTCAACCTGTTCTGGTTCAGGGTAGGGGGTGTGGTTGATCTCACCCGGGGGGCAGAGCCGGTGAGGCTGTGCAGACGGGCAGCCGAGGGGTACCTGGTGCTTCCCACTGTCTCCCCGCGGTTGGTGAGGGCCTGCGTACTACCCGGGTTGATGGCCAAGAATGTTAAAAGATTAGAGGTTGTGGTCACCTCGTCATCGAAGAGGGCGAGAGAGGCCGTTGGGGAGCTCTGCAGCTACCTTGATGCCTCCATGGTGGTGCCCATGGAGTTCTACCTTTCTGCAAGGGGCGAGGGGAGATGCCGTCTCCGCCCCCTGTTGCGCAGGGAGGGTTTTGGGTGTTTCAGGATAGAGCCGGATGGAAAGGGCAGGATAGCCGTTTTATCAGGTGAAGGTTGAAGATCGGTTCACAGGGGCATAGGTTTTAGGCAGGTGAGGGGGCATTGAGAGAAAGGAGGGCAAATGATTCTCTTCGACGTCCCCTACGAGATGCCACCTTACCGTCCCCCCAGCGAGGCAGAGAGCGTTCTCTTCAGGGTCACCAGAGGCTGCCATTGGAACCAGTGCACCTTCTGCGGCATGTACCGGCAAGAGCGGTTCTCTGTCAGGGACCCTGACGAGGTTATCGAGGATGTGAAAAGGGCCGCCTCCCTCTTTGGAGATGCGCCGAGAACCGTGTTCATAGGTGATTCAGACGCACTGGTGATGAAGACGGGTGATCTATGCCGGGTGCTCCATGCCATCTACCGGGAGTTCTCAAAAGTGCTCAGGGTTACCGCCTACACCAGGGGAAAGACCCTTTTCCTAAAGCCCAGGGCAGAGTTAGAGGAGCTGCGCAGGGCGGGCCTGACAAGGTTCCACGTGGGACTTGAATCGGGGGACGAAGAGGTACTGCGCCGAATACGAAAGGGCCTGACGCCCGAGGAGATGGTCATAGGGGGCAGAAAGGCCATAGAGGCCGGGTTTCAGCTATCCCTCTATGTCATACTTGGCATAGGCGGAGAACACAGGTGGCGAGAGCATGCCCTCCACACGGCCCAGGTCCTCAACCAGGTGTCGCCCCACTTCATCCGCCTTCGCACCTACATCATGCAAAGGGGAACCCCCCTGGCAGAGGCGGTGGAGAGGGGAGAGTTCATCATGGCATCATGCCTAACGGTGCTGCAAGAGACAAGGCTGCTTTTAGAGGAGCTTAGCGTGCCGGCCCTCTTTCTCTCAGACCACGTCTCAAACTACCTCTCTTTGAACGGCGAACTGCCAAGGGATAAGCAGGCGCTCCTTGACAGGCTAAACGCCGCCATCTCCCAGTTAGAGAGTAACCCACACCTTGTGGACGAGTGCTCGCACAGGGGATACCTATCTCTTTAGACCGAAGCTCTCTCAAGAGGTCACAGTGAATATCGGTAAACCCATGCAGTACCATGAGGTGGGGCTGGGTTGGTGCTTTCCATTCGGATACGTGAGACCCGATTCACGGTGATCTTCCTCTATCCCCCTCTACCTAACTACAAGCGCGACTTTCACCTTTTGGAATGTAGCCAGTAAAGGGAACTGCTGGCCTGAATGAACTGAAGCCAGATCAGGGAGTTGGGCGTTGTTTATTAGGGGAAGTTGGGGTTAGAGAGATTTGTTCTTGACCACGGTGATGATGAAGCTATACTGCATGTAAATCGGGCTGGTAATGACGGATGAAAACAACAACTTACTTCAGAACAAGCGTTATGACTCGTCGTCCTTATCTCAAAACGGAATGGATTGAGCATGTTCTTGGCAGTCCTGCCTGCACCGAGGTACAGCCTAATGGGCGTATCCGTCGTTGGGGATACATTTCTGAGGTGGGCAAGTACCTGCGAGTCGTCACAGAACCTGATGGAGAAACCGTGCATAACGCTTTCTTCGACCGTCGTTTCAAGCCTTGAGGAGGAGAGGGAGAGATGATTTTCGAATATTATCCTGAAACAGATATGTTGTATATCAAGTTTGTTGAAGGGGTGAGCACTGAATCTGAAGAGATTGCGCCTGGAGTTGTACTGGACTTCGACGAGCACAACCGTGTCATCGGAATCGAGATTGAAGATGCCGGCAAGGTTATTGACCTGTCAAGATTAGAATTGAGAGCGCTTCCCGTTATCAATCTTATCCTGACGGAGAGGACACCTGCATCGGTATGATGGGCGCATCCTCAACGGACAGGATGATACCACCCGTCCTTACGCCCCGCTCAACTTTATGTTAGGCGATGTTTTACCCCCTGGGCCGTGAACCCCCGTTGCCGCTGTAGGTCTTGATGAACATCTCGAAGGACCTGTCGAAGGTTCTCTCGGCAGAGTCCGGGAAGCAGCAGGCGGGCAGCTCGTGCCTCGCCAGGTGGTACTGGAGGCACTCGCAGCACTTGCCTTTCTTGTCGCACGGCTCGTATGTGCAGTTGCACCGGTTCAGGTTATCCTTCTCCCTGTCGCAGCCCAAGGTGCCCTCCTTTCTGTGGTCTCTATGCGGAGGTGGCTCTATTCATTCCCGTGCTCAGTTGGTGAAGAACCTGAGCTCGCAGCGGCGATTTCTCGCCCTTCCGCCGGCGGTCCTGTTACTGGCTATGGGATGTGACTCGCCCATGGCCTTCACCACCAGCCTGGCAGGGGCCACGCCCTTCTTCACCAGGTAGTCCCTCACCATCTCAGCGCGCTTTTTGGAGAGTCTCTTGTTGTAAGACCTGGAACCGAAAGAGTCGGTGAAGCCCTTTATCTCCAGTTTCAGGTCGGGATGTCTAAGCATCACCTCGGCAACCTGGTTCAGCTTCTTGTAGTAACGGGCCTTCACCTTGGCCTTGTCGAAGTTGAAGTAAACCCTGGTCACCCCCATCCTGGCATGCCTGCCGAACACGTCGCGTATGAACTTTCTGAAGGTGGCCCTGTTCTTCAGGTTGTCAGCGTTCACCACACCCCCGCATCCCGCGGCCTCAACCATGGAGTTGAGGTTCTCGGCGCCCTCGTCGTCGTCGCCTATTTGCACTGCGTAGATGCAGAGACCCTTGCCGAAGCGCTTCTTCAGGTCCCTGGCGACAGTTGCGGGAGAGGAGTAGGGAGCGGTGTCCTTCCCGTCGCTGAAGACGACTATGGTGCGGCGTCCAGGCATCTTTTCAAGGTCCCTTCCTGCCATGTCCAGGCCGTACCCGATGGAGGTCCAGGTGACCCCTGCCTCAACCTTCGAGATGGCCTTCTTCATCTCTGTGCGGGAGTAGGCCGAGGGGGGCGAGTAGAGGGCCGAGCCCAGTATCCTGTCGTAGAGCTTGCTGTGTGAGAAGGTGCGAAGCGCCGCGTGGTACTCGGCGTTGGGCACGGCGGCGTTTATCTTGGCCATCACCCTTTTCTCCACCTCGATCTTCTTCGTGTCGTCGTAGTTCACGTTCATGGAGGACGACTCGTCGGCAAGGAAGACGAAGCTGTCGCAGCTCTTCAGGAATATGGCCATGGACCTGGGTGAGAATAACACCACGCCACAAACCACGATAACCGCTATTGCAAAAAACCTCTCTCTACCTCTCATTCTCCACCTCCGCAAAAACCGTTTTAAGCAATCGCTCATCCCTTACAATATTTACTCTTTTTTTGTCAACAAAGAAAGGTTTTCTCTAACTTAAAAATGTTCTTCAGGTTTTTATGACAATGGCTCATGTTCTTCTTCAATGCCTTCTTGCAGTGAAGCTTTAGCCGTTGAGACAGTCAATAAACACCTGCTAAGGCCCTCTTGATACCCAATATCCCATTATTTAACTCCCACTATCCTGGGCCTCAATAGTCTTTTATTGTACTTTTCTCACCGGTAGAGCAGAGTTAGACCCCCTTCTTTTCCAGCTAAGCAAGGAGGTCAGTGTCAGTTTCTTGTGTTGTGTTGGTTCTTCTTTTTCCTCACTCTTCGATTATTCTCAGTATGGTGGCCATGGCCTTCTGTAGCCCGTAGTAGGCAAGCCGCTCCTGGTACTGGGCCCTGGTGAGGTAGTACCTGGCGTCGAGCATGTCCCTGGTGGTCTTCAATCCACTCTTCACCTGGACCCTGGTGGTCCTGTGGTACTCCTTGGCCTGGGCCAGGGCGTCCCTTGCCACCTTCAGCCTGTCCTCTGCCACCCTGTAGTCCTTGATGGCGTGGTCAAGCTGAAGCAGCATCTCCTGCTGGGCCTCCTGGTACTCCTCTTCAAGTGCCAGCTCCTTGAACCTGGCATGGCGCACCCTTGCGTAGTCCCTTTCTCCCCTGAACAGGTTGAACCTCATGGCCACCATGCCGCTGGTGATGGAGGACACCCCGTTATCCCTGCCCTCCATGAAGGCGTCTTCTCCCAACTTGTTGTAAGAGAATTTCAGGTCCACCCGGGGCAGAAACTGTGCTTTCTGGGCCTCTACCCCCTTCTGCATAGAGAGGATCATCTTCCGGTAGTACCTTAGCTCGCTTCTGCGATGGAGTAACAGGTTTCTCAATCTCTGGTAGTCGTTCACGTCCACCGGGGTGAGGGTCTCCTCCTTCAGGGTTATCTTGTCGGTGAGGGGGAGCCCAACCGTCCTTTTCAGCGAGTCAAGTGCCTTCTGGTACCTGGCCTTGGCAGATATCTCTTTCTGCACTGCCGAGGCGAGTTCAACCTTCACTTCAAGCAGGTCGTTACGGGTCACCATGCCCACCTTGTACATCACCCTGGTGTCAGATAGCTGCTGTTTCAGCATCTCCACCGCCTTTTCCGCCACATTCATGAAAGACCTTGCCTCAAGGGCGTTGAAATAGGCGAGCCTGACTGCGTAGATCACGTCTGCCTTCCGGGCGTTCAGCATCTCCCGGGAGGCCTGGGCGGCGAACTTGGCGGCCTTCAGGGCGTTGAGGTCACCGAATCCCCTGAACAGGTTGTACTGGGCCATCACAGAGAAGGCAGAGGTGGTTTCGGTCTCGTCGTAGTTCACGGTGAAGTCGCTCGTGGGGTTACCGGTGCTTGGGGTATTTCCTTCCTCTTCTGAGCTTGAGGCACCGAACTGGTCCCCGTAGTCGCCCACGTTGAACGAGCCCTTCACCCTTGTGCGCGAGATGGTGTAGCCCAGGTCGAGGCTTGGAAAGAATGCGCTTCTCGCCTCGCGCACCTTCTCCTTGGCTGCCTGGTGCTGGTAAACCGCCTCTTGCACCGTGGCCCTCTTCTTCAGTCCCAGCTCAACCGCCTCTTTCAGCGAGATGGCCCTGGCGTTGCACCAGGTGGCAAGGGCAAACACCACCACAACCAGGGACGAGATGAACCCTCTTGCTCTCAACTTACCCTCCTTTCTCCCTGCGGCCTCGCTTCTCTGGCCCTCCAAACAGTAGCATGATGGCGGGTATGAGGAACAGGGTGAACAGGGTGGACACGGCCAGGCCCCCCAGCACCACGCTTCCAAGGCCCCGGTAGAGCTCAGAGCCAGAGCCCGGGGATACCACCAGGGGCAGCATGCCGAAGATACTGGTGGTGACGCTCATGAATATGGGGCGTATCCTGGTGCGGGTTGAGTCCATAACCGCCTCCCTCATCTCCATGCCGCTTCTCATGTTGTTCAGCGCCTGGTGAACGATGAGTATGGCGTTGTTCACCACTACACCCACCAGGATGATGAATCCAAGCATGGTGAGTATGTCCAGGGGCTGTGGGGCTATGAACAGGTTCACCAGCTTCAGGCCCAAAAAGCCCGCTGCGGCGGCAAGGGGCACCGAGAACATGATGATGAAGGGGTAGAGAAAGTGCTCGAATAGCGCTGACATGAGCAGGTAGGTTATGAGCACCGCAAGCAGAAAGTTCCACTGCAGCGCCTTTCTGGCCTGGGTGAGCTTGTCTGCCACTCCACCCAGCATCACGGTGACACCCTTCATCATCCCCTTGGCCCTCAAGGGGGCCACCACCCTCTGCCTGATGGTCTCCATGGCCTGCTGCACCGGCATCTGCGGGGGAGGTGTCACCTGTAGCTGAAAGGCCCTCTTTCTCTCCTGGTGGTAGATCTCGGTTAGGCCCTGGCGGTACTGCAACCTGCTAAGGGTGCCAATGGACACCAGCCTGCCGCTTGGAGTAGAGATCATGGTGTTCAGAATCGCCTCGGGGCTTCTCAGCACCCCCTTCTTGCTCATCAGGACCAGGTCTATTGCGGTCTTACCCTCGCGCTTGAACTCGTCAACCTTCCTGCCGTCCATTAGCACGTCTATTGCTACCCCAAGTTGTCTGGCGTCCAGGCCGTTTGCCACTAAGTTGGCGCGCCTTGGCACAAAGTCGGCCTCGGGATACGAAAGCTCAAAAGATGGCACGGGGCGGATCTGGCAACCGGGTATCGCCCCCATGATCATCCCGTACATTGTGCGGCTAAGGTTCACCAGGGGCCCCAGCCTGTCTCCCATGATGTCCACGTCAACGGTGCGCCCCTTGCCTATGCGGTTCTCGAACAGCCCCTTTTGTTGAACTATGCCGAACACCCCGGGTATCGAGGTGACTATCTTCTGGAACAGGGGGATTATTCCTTTCACCTTGGTGGGCTCGGCCGCCACCCCTCCGAACAGGGTGAACCTCTCAGAGGCCACGAAGAAGATGTTCTCTATTCTTGGTATCCCGTTCTTTTCGCCCTCCATGTAGGGCCGTGCCACCTTGAATATGTGGTCCCCCATCTTCTTTCGCTCGGCATACGAGTATCCAGGCGGGGGAATCAGTATGCCCAGCACCAGGTTGCGGTTTCCCTGAGGCAGGTACTCCATTTTCGGCATAAGGACCCACGAGAGCATCACAGAGAACAGGGTTAGCCCCACGATGGTGGCCAACCGCGTGGTCGTGTTTTTGGTTGTGAGGCCGGCGATCCCGGTGAGGGCGTTGACCCCCCGGTCCCCCAGCTTGCCCAAGAGGTCGCTCTTCTTCTCTTTTCCCTTGCCCCATCTCTCTTGAATGGCGAACAGCCTGTTGCTGAGCATGG
>CAZQJB010000049.1:0-9006 GCA_964593115.1 uncultured Aquificales bacterium | reverse complement strand
CGAAGTCGAGACACTCTATCGAGCACTCCATGGTCCTGAAACGAATGTGCACCTGGATGTAGTAGTTAACGGTGTTCACCAGGTAGAAGTAGTTGTAGCTTGTGGCAGAACTCACGTCGTAGAACGGGAAGATAGCCACATCTCCCGGTGTCTCCCCTGCAGGCTCAATGGCCATGGCCCGAGCCTTGGTGGCCGGCATGGCTACGAAGAGCGCCAGCACCAAGAGAGACGCCAACAAACCGCTTATCCATCTCCTCATACTCTATACCTCCTCTTCTGACAATAGATTAGTCCCTTTTTCGCTTCTCTCTACACACAAAACCACCTACCCAAGCCTCGCTTCTGGAAGCTACCACCTCCCTTCCCAACATTTTGGTTCTAACATCCACATACCGATACGCCTTCTAACGTTTTCAAATCTCTTACCTTTCTATCGAGCCCATCTCTCGACCCCTTGCACATCACCACATCCTCCAACCTTGGGGCCTATCAATATCCACATGCCAGGAAGGTGTCAAGAGGCAAAATTTCACCTCGACACTTTTCTTACACCCACCTGCTCTGCAAAGCGTAACACCCACTAACCTTAATACCCCCTCTCTTCAAACCCTGAAGAGCCTTCTACCAGCATCCAGCAGCTCGCGCAACCTCTTTTCAGAACCTGCCTCTGCGTAGAACCGAACCACCGGCTCTGTGCCCGAGGGCCTCAACAGCACCCACGAGCCGTCTTTCAACACCACCTTTCTACCATCAACATACACCAGGTGGTCAACCCCACCCCCACCCAAAATTTCTGGCAAATCGTCAAGAGCGCGGTCTAAAACCCCCTCTCCCGGTGGCAGGGGTATGTTCACCCTGGCCGAGTAGAGGGGCCCCACCCTTGCAAACAGCTCGTCCCGCATCTCTGCCAAGGTGCAGCCCCGTGAGGCCACCATCTCGGCAATCAGGAGGCAAGCCAGCACCCCGTCTTTCTCTGGCACGTGATCCCTCACCGTCAGCCCGGCGCTCTCTTCGCCACCCAAGGCAACTGAGCCGTCCATGATGTACGAGGCGATGTACTTGAAGCCCACGGGGGTCTCGTAAACCGGCCTGCCGTGAAGGGCCGCCACCCTGTCCACCAGGTGAGAGGTGGCCACAGAGCGGGCCACCCCCCCCTTCACGCCCCTCTCGGCCACCAGGTAGTCGAAGAGAAGGGCAAGAACCAGGTTGGGCTGCACGAACCCTGCCTTCAAGTCCACCACCCCGTAGCGGTCTGCGTCTCCGTCGGTGGCAAGGCCCAGGGCAAAATCGCCCCCTGTGAGCAACCCCATGAAGTCTGGCATCTCGCCGGGGTCGGGCTCGGGGCGCCTGCCGCCAAACCCCGGGTTGGGCTTGCAGTGCACGCAGTGAACCTGCCAGCCCGCCTCTTTCAGCAGGCGGTCAAGGTAGCCCCTGCCGGTTCCCCAAAGGGCGTTGTAGGCCACCTTGTGGGGACTGCGGGAGATCAGTTCAAATTGAACAAGCTCGCCCATTCTATGCAGATAGGGGGGGGCAAAGTCGTGGGTGGAGACCTGTACATCCCCCTTGGCCTCACGGCCCCCGCCACCTTTCTGCAGCTCGGCGATTAGCGACTCTATCTCTGATGTCACCTCTACAGGGGCGGGGCACCCCTGGGCAGGCGAGAACTTTATCCCGCTGTACTGGGGCGGATTGTGGCTGGCGGTGATGTTTATGCCCCCGGCGGCCCCCCTGCGGACTATCTCGTGGGCCACCACGGGGGTGGGCACGTCGCGGTTGCTGAGCACCGGTTCGAGCCCCTCGCCCTTCAGCACCCTTGCCGCCTCCAAGGCGAACAGGTCCCCCATGAACCTGGTGTCGTAGCCCACCACCACCTCGGCGCCGGCGTGGCCGTGGTTCTTCAGGTGAATGGCTATGGCGCGGCTAACCAGCCTCACCGTCTCAAAGGTGAACTCACGGGCAATAACCGCCCTCCACCCCGAGGTGCCGAACCGTATCTCAGGCATGGGCAGAAGGGGGCTCACAGGGCGCTCTTCAACCTCTTGCCGTAGTCGGCAAGCTCGCCCTTGGCGTACTCCAGGTGTCTCCAGCCGAAGCGCATCTGGTCGCCTGAAAACCTGGGGACCACGTGAAGGTGGGCGTGGAGTATCTCTTGACCCGCCACCTCGCCGTTGTTCATCAACAGGTTGTACCCCTCGGCGCTAAGGGCATAAACCTGGGCCGCCGCCACCCTCTGGGCGGTCTCTACCATCTCGTGCAGGGTGGGCAGGTCTATCTCGTCGAACCTGAAGTAGTGTCTCTTGGGGATCACCAGCACGTGTCCCTTGTTCACCGGGTAGAGGTCTAAAAAGGCCATGGTGTGCTCACCCTCAAGCACCTTTTCGCAGGGTATCTCTCCACTCACTATCTTGCAGAATACACAGTCCATTCTCTAACCTCCCAGCCTCGTTGTTGCCCTGACACCCTGGTTGATTACAATAGACCAAAGGGCGGGTGAATGAAAAGGGGTGAATGCCAATTGGAGAACAAAGGGGATTTCGAGACAAGGTCGGGGTTCGTGGCCATAACTGGCAGGCCAAACGTGGGCAAGTCAACCCTGCTCAACACCATCTTAGGCAGAAAGGTGGCAATAGTTAGCCCCAGGCCCCAGACCACCCGAAACCGCATCGTGGGGGTGAAGACCGCTGGAGACGTGCAGGTGGTCTTTCTTGACACCCCAGGCATCCACCGCCACAGGCACCTGATAAACCGCTACATGGTAGAGGTGGCAATAAGGGCGGTGGCGGGGGTCGAGATGGTGCTCTTTCTCGTTGAGGCCAGGGGGATGAGAGGCGAGGACCACGAGGCCCTCGAGAGGATACTGGCCAGGGTGCCCCGGGAACGCCTGATTGTGGTGGTGAACAAGGTGGACACCGCCAGCGAGGGAGAGCTAAGGCAGACCAGAAAGAGCTTGGCCCCGCTTCTGCCAGGGGAGCAGGTGGAGGAGGTCTCTGCCCTCACCGGGGCCGGGGTGCCCGCCCTGGTGGAGAGGATACTGGACGCCATGCCCCCGGGGCCCTTCTACTACCCCCCCGAGAGTGTCACCGACCAGCCCACCCCCTTCATGATCGCCGAGCTCATCAGGGAGAAGGTGTTCATGCTCACAAGGGAAGAGGTGCCCTACTCGGTGGCGGTGGTGGTGGACGAGGTTTACGAGAGAAAGAGGGATTTGTGGGTGGTGACGGCAAAGATATTCGTGGCCAGAGAGTCGCAAAAGGGGATACTGGTGGGCAAGGGGGGCAGCCTGGTAAAGAGGATTGGACAACAGGCCCGCCAGGAGTTAGAAGCCCTGCTGGGTGTGCGGCTCTTTCTCGACCTGAGGGTGAAGGTGAAGAGAGACTGGATGAACCGCAAAGACCTGCTTGCCCGCATGGGCTACGACTTCAAACAGCTCTAAAGGGGTGAACATGCCTAAAAAGATGGACCTTCTGGTGGAATCCTGCCGCAGGCTTCTGCGCAAGGGGGCAAAAAGCCACCTCGAGAACCTGCTCTCAAAGCTGCACCCCGCCGACATTGCCGCCCTGCTGGGCAGGCTGAACCGGCAGGAGAGGGACACCATCTTCGCCATGCTGCCCCCCGAGGTGGCCGCCAAGGCCCTGGTGGACATGGATTCACTGCTTCAGACCAAGCTGATGGAGGACATGCCCCCCAAGGACCTGGCCAACGTTCTGGCCTGTTTGCCCGCCGACGAGGCGGTGGGCCTGGTTGACAGCCTCTCTGACGAGAAGAGGGAAGAGATACTGCCCCTCATCGAGGGGCAAGAGGGCGTCTCGCGGCTCATGCTCTACGACGAGGAGACCGCGGGGCGCATCATGACCACCGACCACCTGGCCCTGTCAGAGGAGCTAACCGTTGAAGAGGCCATAGAGCAGGTGCGCAAGGCCAGGAACAAAGAGGTGTTCTACATCTACGTGGTGGACAGCCGTAACCACCTGGTGGGTGTGCTCTCGTTGAGGCAGTTGATACTGGCCGACCCCGACACCAGGCTGAGGGAGGTTATGAACCCCGAGGTCATCTCGGTGCGGGCCGATATGGACCAGGAAGAGGTGGCAAGGGTGGTGGCCCGCTACGACATCTTGGCGGTGCCCGTGGTGGACGAGGGCAACCACCTTATTGGAATGGTGACCGTTGACGACGTGATAAACATCATCCAGGACGAGGTTACCGAGGACATCTACAAGATGGTGGGCGCCTCAGAGGAGGAGCTGTGGGAGGCCTCCACCCTGAAGATAGCCGGTTACAGGCTGCCCTGGCTATCCTTCACCATAGTGGGCGAGATGGTCTCTGGCCTGGTGCTTAAGCACTACCACCACACAATCTCCACCATGGTGTCGGTGGCCTTCTTCGTACCTTTAATAATGGCACTCTCTGGGGCGGTGGGAAACCAGACCCAGACCATCATCGTCAGGGCCATGGCCACGGGACGCATGGAGGGGATGGCCTGGAAGATACTGAGACGGCAGTTGAGCGTGGGGGCCATCATGGGGCTTGCCGCAGGGGCCCTTGCCTGCTTGCTGGTGATGGTGGTTCAGCACGACCAGTTGCTTGGGCTATCTGTGGGGCTGTCGCTGCTGGTCTCAATGAGCATATCCGCCGCCATAGGCGTGCTGGTGCCCATATCGGCCAAGAAGGTTGGGGTTGACCCCGCCCTCACCGTGCCATCCATCGCCACACTGAACGACATCATGGGCACCCTCATCTACCTGTCGCTGGCCACCTACCTGATGACCGGCGGCCTGCACTGAGCAGGGCCTTTCACTGGCGTGAGATGGGCACCCCCTCGAAGGGCAGAAACCCAGGTATGAAGATGTCCACGCTCTGGGTGGTCACCGCGGGGGCGGGAAACTTCGCCCAGAAGAGAAACCTGTCTCCGGGTTTCATGCTGGCCTGGTAGGTGCCGCCCTGCTCATAGTCGTGGGCGGGCCCTGCAAGGTATCGCCCCGAGGTGTCTTTTAAGGGATAGTACTTTCGGTTCTCGCTAAGGTCAGTAAAGTAGAGGTCGGCAAACCTGAAGCGAAGTGGCCTCTCTATTGCCGAGACGCACCTGAATGCCACCTCAACCGTGAGCACCTTTCCCCTAACCCTTGCCTCCAGCAGGTCCGCCTCTATCCCTCCCCAGGTGGCGGGCTGGGTCTGGATCACCTGGGCGCCCCAGGCAGTGGACCCCACCAAGAGCAGTAGCAGCATCACGGGCAGAAACCGTATCTTCATGCCAACACCCCCTTTATTCTGGACTTTACGCCTCTAATCCTACACGCAAAGACCGGGGTTCATCAACACCGCTGAAGCGCCAGGGCGATGTACTCTTCTCCCCCAAGGCTCGCCTTGGTTAGCAACCCCTCTCTCTCTGCCATACTGCGCACGGCAAAGTCCTCGCCATAGAGCATGCCGGAGAGCACCATCACCCCACCTGGCAGCAGCCTGCGGCACAGGGGCACCACCAGCTCATCTAATAGGTGGCCGTAAAGGTTGGCCATCACCAGGTGGAATGCAGAGGCAGGCGAGATGGAGTCAAGAAGGCCAAGCACGGGAAAGACCCTATTCTCTAACCTGTTCAGGGCCAGGTTTCTCTTGCAGGTCTCGATGGCCCCAGGAGATGGGTCAACCGCCACCACCCTGGTGCAGCCAAGCCGGGCGGCGGCCATGGCCAGTATCCCCGTTCCCGTGCCCAGGTCCAGGGCGGTGGGGCCGATGTTGCCTTGTTGCTCGACGAGGCTCAGGCACATGGCAGTGGTCTCGTGCTCCCCCGAGCCGAAGGCCCCCTGGTTTATCCTGACCTCGCCGGGTCCAGGGGGAGCATGGTCATTAGCACCCACCAGCACCACCCTTAGCCGTTCTCCCGAGTAAACCAACCTGTTCTTCATGTCACAATCCCCTTGAAAACCCGTGTTTTGACAACAATATCACCTTCTGTGTATATACCCGGCCCAGAGAGAGATATCACCTCGCAAGGAGGAAGTACCATGGGTTTGAACGTTGTTCAGAAGATTCTGAAAGACCACCTGGTTGAGGGGGAGATGGTGCCTGGAAAGGAGATCGCCATCAGGATAGACCAGACCCTCACGCAAGACGCCACGGGTACCATGGCCGACCTGCAGTTCGAGCAGATGGGCGTGGACCGGGTGAAGACCGAGATCTCGCTGAGCTACATCGACCACAAGACCATCCAGATGGGTTTTGAGGACGCCGACGACCACCGCTACCTGCAGACCTTCGCCGCAAAGTACGGGCTCTACCTGTCGAAGGCGGGCAACGGCATCTGCCACCAGGTGCAGATAGAGCGGTTCGGGCGTCCCGGCAAGACCCTGCTGGGCTCAGACTCCCACACCCCCACAGGGGGCGGCATAGGCATGATAGCCATCGGCGCCGGGGGCCTCGACGTTGCGGCGGCCATGGCGGGCATGCCCTTCTACCTCACCTCTCCAAAGGTGGTGGGCATCAAGCTGACAGGCAGGCTTCAGCCCTTCGTCTCGGCAAAGGACGTCATCCTGAAGGTGCTCTCGATACTCACCACCAAGGGCAACGTGGGCTGGATGGCCGAGTACTTCGGCCCCGGGGTCGAGAGCCTGTCGGTGCCCGAGCGGGCCACCATCACCAACATGGGGGCCGAGTTGGGGGTGACCACCTCGGTCTTCCCCTCGGACGAGACCACCAGGAAGTTCCTTGAGGCCCAGGGCCGCGGAGACCAGTGGGTTGAGATAAAGGCCGACCCCGACGCCCAGTACGACAAGGTGATCGAGATAGACCTGTCAGAGCTCGAGCCCATGGTGGCCCAGCCCCACAGCCCCGACAACGTGACCACGGTGAGAGAGCTCGCCGGGCTCAAGGTTGACCAGGTATGCGTGGGCTCGTGCACCAACTCGTCTTACAAAGACCTGATGACCGTGGCCAAGATTCTGGAGGGCAAAAGGGTTAATCCCGAGCTCGACATGATCGTTGCACCGGGCTCTAAGCAGGTGCTTCGCATGATCACCCAGGAGGGCGGCCTGGATGCCCTGCTGGGAGCAGGCATAAGGCTGATGGAGAACGCCTGCGGGTTCTGCATTGGCGCTGGCCAGGCCCCCAGGAACGGCGCCTTGAGCGTGCGCACCAACAACCGTAACTTCTACGGCCGCTCTGGCACCGTCACCGCAGGCATCTACCTGGTGAGCCCCGAGACCGCCGCGGCATGCGCCCTTGCCGGCGAGTTCATGGATCCCCGCGAGCTTCCACAGCGCTTCGGCGTGAACTACCCAGACATACAGGTGCCCGACAAGTTCCTCATCGACGACGGCCTTGTGATACCCCCCGCCGAGGACCCCGACTCCGTTGAGATCTACAAGGGCCCCAACATCAAGGATCCCCCGGGAGGCGAGCCGCTTCCAAAGGAGATCGTGGGAGAGGCCACCATCAAGGTGGGCGACAAGATAACCACAGACCACATCATGCCCGCGGGCCAGAGGCTGAAATACCGCTCTAACGTGCCCAAGTACGCCGAGTTCGTCTTCGAGACCACAGACCCCACCTTCCCCTCCCGCGCCCTGGAGAACAAGGAGAAGGGGATTCACAACATCATCGTGGCAGGCGACTCCTACGGCCAGGGCTCGTCACGGGAGCACGCCGCCCTCTGCCCCATGTACCTGGGAGTGAAGGCGGTGGTGGCCAAGGCCATCGAGCGCATCCACAAGGCCAACCTGGTGAACTTTGGCATACTGCCCCTGCTCTACAAGAACCCCGACGACTACGACAAGATCGAGCAGGGCGACAGGCTGGTGATCAAGGAGGCCCGCAAGGCCCTCATCGAGGACAGGGGCGAGCTGATCATGGTGAACGAGACCAAGGGGGTAGAGATTCCCCTAACCTACAACCTCTCGGAGCGCGAGAGAAAGACCATTCTGCTGGGCGGCACCATGGCGGTGGCAAAGACCCAGTCTGGCAAGAGTTTCAAAGAGATAGAGATAACCGAGTAAGACGGTACCGGGCTGCGGGCATAAAGTCCCGCAGCCCCACCTTAACCCCTTCTCCCAGAGCGCACGCCGGGGGCTTTTTGCCCTTTGTGGAGAAGGAGAGCAGCAATCCCCCTGCCCATGCCTGGGCAAGATGAAGGGGCAAAGCCCGGGATGTGATCCCCCCAGCGCACGCCTGTGGCCTTAGCGGCCTTCCTCTGGTAGCAATGAGAGGTAGGCTGAAAAGACCGGGGAGGTGAGATGGGAGCTGCAGAGGCCATAAACACCCTTGCACAACGGCTGCGCAGGGCACGGGACTGGCTGCTGTCCAATCCACCCCTGGTGGAGAACTCTTTCGAGGCGGTTGGGGTGCTCCTCTTTTTCTTCCTGGTGCTGCTCTTTGCACTTAAACCCATCTCGTCCTTCGACCCCTGGTGGCACCTGTCAACTGGCAGGTGGATATTCGCCCACCACCAGGTGCCCCGGGTTGACCCATTCTCGCACACCTGCCCAGGTTGCCGGTGGATAGACCTTTGCTGGCTCTTCCAAGTGCTGGCATGGCTCTCGTACCAGGCAGGGGGATACCTGGGTTTCTGGCTATTGAAGGCGGCCCTGGTGGTGGCCACCATGGCTGTGCTCTACCTGGTGGTGAGAAGGCATTCTTACAATCGTTACACCGCTGTGGCACTCTCGATCACCGGGCTGCTGATCGTGCAGATGCGGTTTCTCGACCGTCCCCACCTATTGGGGTTTCTCTGCCTGCTACTATTCGTTGAGGCGGCCCGGGCCTGGACGGAGAACGAGAGCCTGTTGGGGCTTGCGTTGGCGGTGGTCATCTACCTTGTCTGGCTCAACTCACACGGCAGCTTTCTGATGGCCTTTGCCGTTGCAGGGGCCCTCTTCCTCGGTGACGCCCAGGCCCACCTGGGCATCTCCATGGGCGAGTTTGTGCGCCAGAGGTGGCTTCACCGCCACCTGACACTGATTGGGCTGATGGGGGCCTCGTCCTTGGCAACCCCATACGGGTACAAGATGCTCACCTTTG
>CAZQJB010000048.1:0-9099 GCA_964593115.1 uncultured Aquificales bacterium | reverse complement strand
AAGCGGCTCGTCTTCGGGGCAAGGGACTCAAAGGCAGGGGCCGCCGTGTCACTCTACTCCATACTTAGCGACAACAGGCTGAACCACCGCGTACCTTGGGTGGAAGGCATCATGGAGGATGCGTGCGCAAGAATACTCAAGAGGTTCTTCTCTGGTTTGCGCAACCAGCAACCGTAGGATATACCCTGCCGCGGAGGAGTGGCCGAGTGGACGAAGGCGGGTGACTCGAAATCACCTGTACCCTTACGGGTACCGGGGGTTCGAATCCCTCCTCCTCCGCCATATTTTCTTGTTTGGGAGACGTAACCCTTGAGAGTAGTCTTCGTGGGAACCTCCGCCTTTGGGGTGCCCACCTTAAGGATGCTGGTGAAGAAAGGGGTTGAGGTGCCCCTTGTGGTCACCCAGCCCGACAGGCCAAGGGGAAGGGGCCGAAAGCTGGCCCCCACCCCGGTGAAAGAGTCGGCATTAGGGCTTGGGTTGCCGGTGATACAGCCAGAGCGCATAGGGGAAGCGATTGAGGAGATATCGCAGGCCACGCCTGATATTCTGCTTGTGGTCTCTTACGGCCAGATACTGCCCCAAGAGGTGCTCGACCTGCCCAGAGTTGGCCCCTTGAACATACATCCGTCGCTTCTGCCCAGGTACCGCGGTGCTGCACCATTGCAAAGGGTGCTCATGAACGGAGAGAAAGAGACAGGAATCTCACTCACCTGGATGGTGAAAGAGCTTGACGCCGGCCCCGTCTTCGCCTCAAGGAGCTATCCAATAGACCCCAACGAGACCTACCAGGAGCTGCACGACCGCCTGGCTAAGGAGAGCGCAGAGTTCATGGCTGAACAGTTAGAGAGGCTGGCGGGACTCCCTGGACCCGTAGGAGAACCCCAAGACCAATCTAAGGCCACCTATGCCCCGTCCATCAAGAAGGACGAGCTGAGAATAGACTGGTCACTGCCCGCCCAGGTGGTCCATAACAGGATCCGCGGCATCTCGCCCACTCCAGGTGCCCACACCACCCGCAATGGAAAGCAGTTGAAGATACTTCGCACGGTGGTGGCCCAGGGCCAAGGGGAGCCAGGAGAGGTGGTCTATGCCAATCCCAAGACGGGGGAGTTGGTGGTGGCATGTGGCGAGGGTGCCCTATCGGTCATAGAGCTTCAACCCCAGGGAAAGAAAGCCATGCCGGCAAAGGCGTTTCTGCAAGGATACCAGCCCAAGGAGAAAGAGACCTGGGGATAGGCGATAAAAGGCCCATATCGGAAATAGGCGCAAGTGATAGGGGAGATTTCTTGAGAAGCATGAGCCTTGTGAGGTGGTACCCTTTTTTGGAACTGGGGACATTGTGCAGGAACTCATGCAGTCTTGGTTCGGATCCATAAGGTCCAACCTAAAAGTCCTCACCGAGCCCACTGAACTCCGGGCGCGAGCCTTTCACCTTCTGGGGGTGTAGCCAGTAGAGGGAACTGCTGGCCTGAACTAACTCAGGCCAGATCAGGGGGTTATGTGTTGTTTGTGAGGGGAACTTGAGACTATGGGGCAAGATCACACCTGCCATCAGTTTGGCCCATCTCCTCAATTCGAGGCAGGATTGTTTTCGCGGTAACACCCTCACAAAGCCAGGTAGCGCCTTTGAACCTCCTCGTCCGAGAGCAGCTTGTCTCTGGTGCCTTGAAACTGTATTCTTCCCTTCTCTATCACGTAACCCCTGCTTGATACCCTGAGGGCAAACGAGGCGTTCTGCTCGGCAAGAAGAATGGTAACCTCTTTGCTCACCTCGTTGATAACCCCCTCGAGTTCCTCCACGATCACAGGTGCAAGGCCTTCACAGGGCTCGTCAAGCAACAGCATGATGGGATTGGCCATAAGGGCCCTGGCAATCACGAGCAGTTGCTGTTCCCCACCGCTGAGGTTTCCCGCCCTTCTGTCTTTAAGCCTGCGTAGCATCTCGAACCTATCCATGGCCATCTGTGGAGACCACCGCCCTGGCCTTTTGGCCGACACGTGTGCCACATAGAGATTCTCGTACACCGTGAGGTTTGCAAAGACCCGCCGGTCTTCTGGAACGTAGGCCATGCCCCTGGTGACCATCTTGTATGGGGGCAATCCAGTAACGTCTTCTCCGTTGAAGAGAACCTCTCCCTCCCTTGGTACCACAACTCCCATTATGCTCTTCATGGTGGTTGACTTGCCGGCACCGTTTCTCCCTAAAAGGCAGACCACCTCACCCTTGCCTACCTGGAGTCGCACCCCCTGTAGCACGTGGCTGTCGCCGTAGAAGGTATGAATATCCTTCACCTCAAGCATCCAGACTTCCTCCAAGGTAGGCCTCTTTTACGGCGGGGTTCCCGCTTATCTCCTGGGGGGTTCCCACGGCCAAAACCTCTCCCTGGTGCAGAACCAGTATGCGCTGAGATATGGAGAAGACCACCTTCATGTCGTGCTCGGTGAGAAAGAAGGTTACAGGGGTCTCTGCGTCAAGCCTGCGAATCATCTGAACCATTCTCTCTGTCTCGTCGGGGGTCATTCCTGCGGTGGGCTCGTCCAGGAGTATCATACGGGGCTCTGTGGCCAAGGCTATGCCTATCTCTACCAGCCTCTTGTCACCGTAGGCGAGAAACCTTGCCTCTTCCCCTGCCTTGTGGGCGATGCCAAGCATCTCGAGGATACCGTGGGCCTCGTCAATCAACTCCCTGTAAGAGCTCAGGGGCCTGAGCATGCTGAGTCCCTTCTTGTGCTTGGACACCAAGGCTGCCAGGATGTTCTCCTCCACGGTGTTCTCGAGAAATATGTTGGTTATCTGAAAAGAGCGGCCCAGCCCTTTGCGAGAGATTAGGTGGGGTGCCATGCCTGTGATCTCTTCTCCATTGAAAAACACCTTTCCAGAGCAAGGTTTGTACCGTCCGGTGACCGCGTTGTAGAAGGTGGTCTTTCCCGCCCCGTTGGGCCCGATCAGGGCAACGAGCTCCTTTGGCCTCACCTCTACGCTCACCTCTTTGAGCGCCCAGAACTCTCCGAAACGCACCGAGATTTTATCGACCTTCAAGATGGGCTCCTCTCTCATGGCCCCCTCCTAAGGACTGCCTTCTTGCCCCATAAGACCAGGGTGCCCAACACCCCCCGTGGAAAGAAGAGCACTATGGGAATAAGAATGGCCCCTAAAAAGATCATCCAAGACTGGGTGTACATGGTGATGAAGTGCTCCAAAAGGAAGAAGATGACCGATCCCGCCACTGGTCCCAGAAAGAGCCGTGATCCGCCAAGAATGGTCATGAGAACCGGCTTGGCAGACATGGTCCAGTGAACCATGGTGGGAGATGCCATCCGGTCGTAGCAGGCAAAAAGCGCACCTGACAGCCCGGCAAAAGAGCCCGCGATCACAAAGGCCACCAGCCTGTAAAAGGTGGTGTTGATGCCCACGAAGGCCACCCTCTGGGCGTTCTCGCGCATAGAGGTGAGAACGAGGCCAAAGGGCGACTTCACCACCATCCAGAGCAGCGCTGCTGAAACAAGGAACACCAGCACCGTGAAGTAGTAGAAAGGAACCGGTGCAAACAGTGAGAGCTTGGTAAAGATCAGGTTGAGGGGCGGAAGCTCGAACCCCGTTATCCCGTCGCTACCCCCGGTCACGCTCCTCCACTGGTGCACAAGGGTGAACACCATCATGCCAAACCCCAGGGTGAGCATGGCAAAGTAGATCTCGTCGAGCCTCACGCAGAAGAAACCAATCAACGCGGCTCCAACAGCGGCGGCCAGGACACCCACAACCAACACGGGGATCATGGAGAGTCCCAGGTGCTGTATGGTGAGGGCTGCGGCGTATCCACCTATGCCAAAGAATGCAGCATGGCCAAACGAGAGCAGGCCCGTGTAGCCGAACAGCAGGTTGAAGCTGAGGGCAAAAAGGGAGAATATCAGCATCTCGGTGAGAAGCAGCACCCCGAACATGCCTCCCACCTTTGGAAAGAGCAGTAGAAAGAGAATACCTGCAACGCAAAAGATCGGTGTCAGGAGTCTCACGAGAGTTCTCCAAACAGCCCCTTTGGCCTCAGAAGCAGGATAACCGCCAGCAACACGAAGGGGAGGGCCATCTGCGCCCTGGGCAGAAACTCGACCCCAAAGGCCTCCACCATGCCCAGCACCATGGCCCCTACAAAGGCCCCTGGAAAACTGCCCAGTCCACCAACCACCACCACGATGAAGGCGGCAATGATGATGTTATCACCCATGGCGGGGCCAATGGCCCTGAGGGGTGCGGCCAGCACCCCTGCCATACCGGCGAGGGCGGTACCCGCGAAGAAGACAGTGGTGAAAAGAAGAGGCACATTTATTCCAACGGCAGAGGCCATCTCACGGTCCATGGCGGCGGCCCTGATCATCCTTCCCCATGGGGTACGCTTGAAGAGGTACCAGAACAGAAGGGCCACCAGGGGTCCCAGGATGGTGATGAATAGGCTGTAAACCGGATAGGTGCATCCAAAAAGCTGAACGGTTCCCGCAAGGGCAGGGGGGGGATCCACGCTGTGGTAACCCGCCCCCCAAAGTATCTTCACCCCGTCGTCGATTATGAGCAAGAGTCCAAAGGTGAGAAGCAGCTGGTACGATATGTCCCTGCCGTAGAGGGGTCTTAGCATGGTCATCTCCACCATCACCCCGAGCAAACCAACGAGAAGGGGGGCCAACAGAAGAGCCACCCAGAAGCTGTGCACCAGGGGTAACAGGGCCAGACACAAATAGGCCCCCAGCATGTAGAATGAGCCGTGGGCGAAGTTGAGTACCCCCATCACCCCGAAGATGATGGTGAGCCCCAGCGAGATGATGAACAGCAGCATACCGTAGCTCAGCCCGTTCACCAGGTTTATGAGAAAGGTGTCCATGCGCCTCCTCTTTGACCAAATTAAGGGGAGGGCAACGGCCCTCCCCTTGGGTATCTACCCTGAACTTAAGAAGCTGTCACTGCAGTGAGCATCCGGTAGCAGAGGCAGGTGGGGTCACCTCGGACCCTTTGAAGATGAGCATGGGCTTAAGTACGCGGATGGGATACTTGGGATCTGCTGCTGTCTTACCCCAGGTGACATCGAGAACCGCCTGGTGGTCCTGGGGCCTGATGTAGATCTCACCCACAGGAACGTCCACAGTCAGCCCCTCCAATGCCTTGATGACGGCATCCTTGTCGGTGGTGCCCGCCTTCTCTATGGCGGCCTTCAGGGCATAGACAGCGGCGTAGGCATTCTGGGCGTTGTAGCTGGGATAGACCCCGTAGAATGACTTGTATGCCTCCACGAAGTGCCTGTTAACCTTAGACGGGTTGGCAAGGAACCAGTACCTGGTACCCACCCATATCCCTGTGGGCATCTGGTCTTTCAGGGCGTAGAGCACCTCGGTGGCAGCGCCCAGAGACATCAGCACCTTGTAACCCTGGGCGAAGAACCCCATCTTGTTGGCCTGTTTGATAAAGTTCACCAGGTCTCCCGACCAGAGAGAGATGAACACCCCATCGGGCTTCGAGGCCATGATGGCCGAGATGTAGGGGGAATAGTCCTCGGTGGCTATTTTGGGGAAGGCCACGGTCTTCATGAACTTCACCTTTGGATTCAGGGGCTTAAGGTACTTCTGGAAATACTCCCACGACTGGTGACCAAAGGCGTAGTCGGGACCAATGGTGGTCCACTTTACGGCCCCTGTTTTGGCAGCCACCTTTGCAGCCGCCATCACGTTCTGGTTGATGTTCACGCTAACCCTGAAGGTGTACTTGTTGCACTGAACACCGGTAACGTCAGGGGTGGCGGCGTGGGTGATTATCAGGGGCACCTTCAGCTCCTTCATGTAAGGCACCACGCCCTTTGCCACACCGCTGCTATCCAGACCGATAAGAAAGTCCACGCCGTCCTGGTAAACCAGCTTCCTGATGGCCCTGAGGGCTATGGGGGCCTTGGCGTGGGAGTCCTCAAAGAAGACCTCTAACCTCTTCCCAAGAACCCCTCCGTTCTTGTTTATCTCGTTCACCGCAAGCTCCAGGCCCTGCTTCGCAAACTGGCCATAGGTGGCTGCGAATCCCGAGAATATGTACACCGAACCGATCTTGATGGTTCCCTTGGCGGCGAGGGCCTGTCCACCACCAAAGATCACCACGGCCGCAAAAACGGCCGCAACCAGACTTCCCAACACTCTCCTCATCAAGCACCTCCATCGCGTTTTTTATGGGAGACCGTTCTAAAAAACGGTCTCCCACGCCATACTTCCCCTCTTGCACACCTCAATATTCTATTCTGAACCACGGGTTTGTCAACCTTTGATGACTCAACATCAAACCACGTTTAATTTCGAAATCCCCAAATGAGAGACGAGGCATTGAACTACCTGAAGAAGAGCAGGGGCTGGGAGTTAGGGGTAGGGCCCGGCATCTTTGTGGTTTACAAGGGAGTGGCGAGAAGCCTTTCTACTACCACTGCCAAGAGTAGCATCTACGCATTCTTCTTCAACCACAAGGGACTGATGGCGGGCCTTGGGCTACAGGGCAACAAGATCTACAGGTTCGAACCCAAGGGCTACCAGGCCGAGACCCAGACGCAAGGCAGATAGCCAAAGGATAGCATGTTAGGTAAGGGGGCCTGTAATGCCAGGCCCCTTTCTCATTCCTTGAACAGGCCGTAGATGGCTGTTCCGCACTGGGGGCATCGCCCGCTTTTCACCCTCACCTCTTTCACACCGAAGAAGCCCCCCCTGGTGATGAGCACCTCACCGCAACCGGGACAGCGCGTGGTTTGGGCCTCGTCGTCCTGCACGTTGCCCAGGTAAACGAAGTTGAGCCTTTCCCTTGCCAGTGAAAATGCAGAGTACATGCTTTCCAGGGGAGTGGGCGGCCTGTTCTGCATCAGGTAGCAGGGAAAAAACCTTGAGATATGCAAGGGGATGTTTTTGTCCACCGAGGCAACCCAGTCTGCCAGCCTCTCGACCTGGTGGGGAGCGTCGTTGCAGTCAGGGATAAGCAGGTTGGTAACCTCAACGTGGACTCCAACCTCAAAGGCCTCGGATATGGTCTCTTTCACCGTTTCGAGAAAGTCGCCCCCGCAGTGTTCTCTGTAGAATCTGGCCTCGATGGACTTAAGGTCGATGTTCATGGCATCCACAAGGGGTAGCAACCTCTCCCTGGGCCCCGGCTCTATCACCCCGTTGGTAACCAGCACCACCTTCAGCCCTTTATCCCTGAGCAATAGGGCGGCGTCCACTATGTATTCGAACCAGACCAGGGGCTCAGAGTAGGTGAAGGCAACACCAACGGAGCCCTCCATGGATCCCAACTCTGCGAGCCTCTCAGGTGAGAGGTAGCGCCCCGGCACCTCCCTTTGCGAGATCTCCCAGTTCTGGCAAAAGTCGCAAGAGAGGTTACAACCGTTGCAACCAACAGAGAGTATGCGAGAGCCCGGCAGAAAGTGGTAAAGGGGCTTCTTCTCTATGGGGTCGTTGGCAGCCGACACCACGATCCCGTAGCCCGTGGGCACGAGCCTGCCCCCCTCGTTGGAACGCACCCGGCACCTCCCCTTCTTCCCAGGGGAGATGACGCACCGGTTGGGACAGAGCAGGCACTTGACCCGCCCCCCCTCAAGAGAACTCCAGAACTCTCCCGTCCTCACGGTCTCTTCAATGGAACCGCTCTACCGAGAACCGGTAGAGCTTCACCTTCTCACCCCTGCCTATTCCTGCCTTGGCCATGGCAATGGCAAGCTGCTGCTCCACAGTGTCCACCCCCTCTAAATCCGGCAAAAGAAGACCCTTTTTCCAGCCCGACTCCACGATCACCCCGTACCTCTTGGGGTCTAACTCCTCGGGCCCGGAGATCGGCTCTGGCGAAGAGAGGACATCCACAGAGACGTCGAGATAAGGCAACTCTTGGGGTCCTATTGGTGAAAACCTGGGATCCCTGGTTGCGGCAGAGATGGCGTTCTCAATCACCTCAAGGGCAACGTTCTCCTGGGTGGGCATGAAGGTGCCTATGCAGCCCCTCAATTGCCCCCCCTTCTTGATGGAGACGAAGACCCCCGCCCTCTGCCTCATCTCTGGTGTCAGCTCTTCTGGGGGGTCTATCACCCGGCGCTCCCTAACGTAGGTCTCGATGGCCCTTCGTGCCAGAATCACCAGCGGATGATGCGTCTTCATCTTTAAAAATCCCTCTCTACTATGAACCTTGCAATCCCTTCGAGGTAACCCTTTTCGGGGCAATCCTCGAAACCTCCTATGTTCTCTATGGCCCTGTTAACGTGCTCCCAGGCCCTCTCGATGCTGCGCTCGACACCCCGGTGCCTATCCACCACCTCTTTCACCCTGGCAAACCCGTCGGCAGGGGGCTCCTCTGCAAGAACGATCCCCTTCACCAGGCTTCTCTCGTCTTCGCTGGCATCCTGAAGGGTGAGTATCAGGGGCAGGGTCAACTTTCCCT
The DNA here is from genome assembly GCA_964593115.1 of uncultured Aquificales bacterium. Taxonomy (GTDB): domain Bacteria; phylum Thermosulfidibacterota; class Thermosulfidibacteria; order Thermosulfidibacterales; family JALWSI01; genus JALWSI01. The sequence goes on along the minus strand of CAZQJB010000048.1, from coordinate 668 downwards.
CCTTCAGGTCACCACCAAGGGGTTTACCCGTTCTGGCAGGGTCCCCGGCGATGTCGAGGCAATCGTCCACGATCTGAAACGCGTAGCCTATCTCCTCGCCGTATTCCCTAAGCAGCTCCCTTTCTTGCCGAGAGGCACCGGCAACCACGGCACCCACCTCGCAACAGGCAGAGATAAGGGCAACGGTCTTGCCGTAGATCACCGAGTAGTACTCCTGCTCGGTGATTCCAACGTCGAAGCTCTTCACGAGTTGCAGTATCTCACCTTCTGCCAGAGAGATGCAGGTTCGAGACATGATCTTCAACACCTCCTCGCCGCACTCGTCCACCATCATCTGGAAAGAGCGGGCAAACAGGTAGTCACCCACCAGCACGCTGGCCTCGTTACCCCAGATTGTCTTTGCCGCTGCCTGTCCGCGTCGCATGTCAGACTCGTCCACCACGTCGTCGTGCAGCAGGGTAGCGGTGTGGATGTACTCGGCAACCGCCGAGGCCACGTGGGCCCTTCTGCCCCTGTAACCGCAGAGCGAGGCGGTGAGCATGAGCAACAACGGCCTGAACCTCTTGCCCCCGCTTTCGAGAATGTAGTTGCTGAGTTCGGGAATCACCTTGATGGTGGAGTGAATGTTAGAGTTTATCACCTCCTCGGCGGCATTGAAGTCGTCTCGT
>CAZQJB010000047.1:0-9150 GCA_964593115.1 uncultured Aquificales bacterium | reverse complement strand
AAGGCCGAGCAGACCGACAAGGTTGACTTTGGTAGTGATTCTAACCGTGACCTCTACATGCTGAAGCTGGGTTACGACTTCGGGCCCGCCTTCAAGCCCAACCTGATTGCTGCATACGACAGGAACGGCGCCATGGTTCTTCACTATCCCGATGACACCACTGTGGGAACCTGGGATATCTACTACATCGGCGCAAACGCCGCGGGTAAGATCGGTGCTTTCCTGTACAACGCGGAGTTCGTGTACCAGGGCGGAAGTGTGGATGCCAATGCCGCTGGCAAGAAGGTCTGGGGCCACAGCGACTTTGACGTTAAGTCTTACGCTGGACTGCTCAACGTGGGCATCGACCTGGCTGCCTACGCGCCCAGCCTGAGAAAGTTCGTGGTTAGCCTGGGCTTCCTGTACGCCTCTGGCGACGACGACGTGAAAGACAACGACCTGGAGGGCTTCACCGGCATCACCAGTGGCACCAGGTTCTTCAAGCCCTGGGCCATGGGTACCCTTCCCGTACACGGTGCAAACAGCGAGCCCGTTATCGGAAGCATCATCTACTCGTGGCTGCCTGCCACCTACTACGGAGTTGGTCCTGTCACCGGTGGCGTGCTGGGTAAGGGCAACGACCACGGCGACAATCCCGGCCTGAACGCCTTCGTGTTCGCCCTGGACTGGGCCCCCGCACCCAAGTGGGGATTCAAGTTCACCGCCAAGTACCTGCAGTGGGACGAGACCGATGCCATCGAGGCCAAGTACGACCGCAACGTGGATGACGAGATCGGGTACGAGTTCAACGGTATGCTCACCTACAAGATCTACAAGAACGTCACCACATTTGCCGGTCTCTCTGTCTTCGTGCCCGGCGACGGCATCGACGACATCAACAAGGCCAAAGAGGACAAGGGCGAGCTGGAAAGCTCCTCTTCGGACACCGCCTACCACGGCCAGCTTGGTGTGAAGTTCGTGTTCTGATTAAACACGCTGGCTGAAGAAACGTACGAAATAAGGGGACGCCTCAGGCGTCCCCTTATTTTTTAACCTGTGATGAAGACGGCTCCATAGCGTTCCCCTTGTTTTCTTGTTGCAAGGTAGTTTGTGAATATCGCAGATCCCGCTGTTATTACGGTTACTCAACGAAGGGTTCTCACCACGTAGAGAGTTTTAATTCTCCCCATGCACCTATCTTGCCATCGAAGAGAACCGCTGCGCCTGTTATTTCACCTTCCTCTTTTGCTATTTTCAGCACTCTCTCAATGGACTTTTCGTCTTTAACCATGTTTGCGAGGGCCGTGGCCCAGGCGTCGGCAAGTGAGGCGTCTTCGCAGATGACCGTTACGGCGTTGGCCTCTCCCATGCTGAGGGAGTGCCCTATTTTGCCTGACGAGGTGCATATTCCTATGTGCCCATTCACACCTATCTCTACGGCCACCCTGGGGGATGCACCGTCTCCACCGAATATGCCCACCTTTTTCACACCATCTCCCCAAAGAAAAAGGTCTCCGCCGTTCTCCACCGCCCCTTCCTTCAGGTGGGGCAGCAGGGATTCACCCACCATCTGGGCGATGGTGCCTGCCACGGCGGCCATGGGGCCTACCTTGGCCCTGGCGCCGGCAAGGCACATGCGCATCACCACCTCGGGGGCCCCGGGTAGGGGCTCTACAGGCACCAGGCTCTCTGCGAATCCCCTGTGTCGGCTCATGTACCGTTCTAACTGGTGACGAATCTCCACCACCCTAACCGTCACCGTCTCCCTGAAACCACCTGGAGCACAGACCCAGAGGTCGGTCTGTGCCACCTTCACCCTGAATCCTTTTCCCAGGAGACGGCGGTACCCCTTCTCACCTGATCCCATGGCCATCCTCCCCTCTATTGGTATTAGAGCGGTCTGTTGGCATGGGCAAGGGGCTTGCATCTGCGGGGCATGGATAATAGCAATGGCCTGTTCTGTATTGGAGGATAGGGAGTTGAGTGTTTTGAAGTACCTTGAGGTTCCCCTGTGGCTTGCCCCCATGGCAGGGGTGATAGGCTCTGCCTTTCGCAGGGTGGTAAGGGCCTATCCCTGCGGACTGGTGTTCACGGAGCTGCTTAGCGCCAAGGGGTTGCTACTTGGCAGCGAGACCATGCGCCCCCTTGCATTCTTCACCCCTGACGAGCGGCCCATAGCCTTTCAGCTATACGGCGCAGAGCCTTCGGTGCTGGCCGAGGCAGCAGCCTTGGTGGTGGAGCACTACTCCCCAGAGGTTATTGACATCAACATGGGGTGCCCCTCGAAAAAGATAGTACGCTCTGGGGGAGGGGTGGCCCTGATGGAGAATCCCCAAAAGGTGCTGCAGGTGGCAGAGGCCGTCTCTAATGCCATATCGCCTGTGCCTCTCACCGTGAAGATACGTTCTGGCCTGCACTCCGGGGCCATCAATGCCGTGGAGGTGGCCCTTGCAGCCCAGGCTGGAGGCGCATCTGCCGTCACCGTTCACCCTCGCACCAGGGCACAGGGGTTCAAGGGTAAGGCCGACTGGAAGATTATAGGCCGCGTGGTGGAGGCCTGCTCCATACCCGTGGTGGGCTCCGGAGACGTGTTGTCGCCTATAGATGCCAAGAGGATGGTGGACGAGACGGGGTGCGCGGGGGTGATGATAGGCAGGGGTGCCCTGGGACGACCGTGGATATTCCGGCAGGCCTTCGAGGTTCTTAATGGCCTGCCACCCTCGGCAGGGCCCTCTCCCCGGGAGATTGGGGGTATCCTGCTCAGGCAACTGCTGTGGGAGGTGGAGTTGAAGGGAGAGCGCAGGGGTGTGATGGAGATGAGAAAGCACATAATCTGGTACAGCAGGGGAATGCCCAATGCCCGGACCCTGAGGGCCAGGATTTCGGTGGTATCCACCCTTGAAGAGTGCAAGCAGTTGGTGGTAGATTTCTTCTCGTTGGAGAAGGAGCAGGCGGATTGGACTCTAAAGAGAAGAGGCGATTGGAGGAGCTGATAGAGGAGGCCGTGAGGGAGGCGGTGGACAGGCCCTTTCTCTACAACCGTAATGGCCTCTACAAGGTGGTGCTCGAAACGGTTGAGATGGTGTTGATTGAGAGGGCGCTGTTTCACGCCAAGGGCAACAAAACCCAGGCGGCCAAGGTGCTGGGCATAAGCCGCAACACCCTTGCCAGAAGGATAAGCCAGTTTGGAATCAAGGCGGATTGATGCAGGCCCTTATCCCTGCATCAACTCAAGCGGCGTTTCAGGCCTGGGGTATCTCCCTCAAACCCTATCCCTCAGTCCCAGCTCGTGATGTCGGCGTTCTCCCCCTCTCCACCCTCTTCGCCATCTGCACCCAGCGAGTAGAGATCGTAGTCGCCGTGCTCTCCCGGGCACTTGTAAACGTAGTCGTGGCCCCAGGGGTCCTTGGGCACCTTCTTCTTCAGGTATGGCCCATCCCACTTGGTCACCCCGCTTGGCTGCTCCACCAGGGCCTGTAGCCCCTCCTCGGTGGTTGGGTACCTGCCCACGTCGAGCCTGAATGCATCGAGGGCGTCTTCGAGCAGGGATATCTGGGCCTTTGCCGCCCGTATCTTTGCCTTGCCCACCTTTCCGAACAGCTTCGGTCCCACCAGCGCCGCCAGCAGGCCCAGTATGAGCATCACCACCAGCAGCTCTATGAGGGTGAAACCGGCCCTTCTCTTCTTCTCCATCTCCTTCACCTCCTAAAACCCTATGTCGTTGATGCTGAATATAGCCATTAGCATCGAAACAATCATCCCCCCTATGATGACCCCCATGAAGATGATGAGGGCAGGTTCGAGGAAGGATAGCATTCTCTTCATGAACTCCTGCAGTTCCTTTTCGTAGGTGGTTGCAATGGTGGTCATGGCCTCGCCTATGTCACCAGTCTCTTCTCCCACCTCTACGATGTGGACGGCGAAGGATGGGAAGAAGGGATTGGCCTTCATGCGCTGTGCCAGGGATTGTCCCTTCTCTATGTCCTCCAGTAGAGACGAGAGCACCTGGTTCACCGTGATGAACCCGCTTATCTCAGAGACTATCCTGAAGGCGGCGGAGAGGTCGAGCCCCCCTTTAAGCAGTATTGAGAGCGCCCTTGCTATGGTGGATACCTCCAGCTTTTTTAGTATCTTGCCGAGCACAGGGGTAGAGAAGAGCATCTTCTCCCACCTTGCGCGGAACTCCTCGTTTCTCATGGCCACCTTGAAGGCCAAGAAAACCAGTATCGGCACCACTATGAATAGCCACCAGGTTTTGTGGAAGAAGGCGCTTACACCCAGCAATAGCCTTGTGGATGCAGGTATCTCCTGGCCGAGGTCCTTGAATATCAGGGAGAACCTGGGGATCACTATGGTGAGAATGAGGTAGGAGGAGACCAGTCCAAGCATCAGCAGCACCACGGGATATATGGCCGCAGAGACGAGCTGGCTTCGCACCTGTACCGACTCTTCGAGGTACTCGGCCAGGTTTGTAAGCACCGTGTCCAGGGCACCGCCGGCCTCTCCCGCCTTCACAAGGTGGACGTACATGCGGTTGAAGGTGTCCTGCCTTCTCATCAGGGCCTCTGAGAGAGAGCTCCCCTCTTCCACGTCTTTCAGGATGCCGTGAGCCAGGTTACGCATGGCCTCGTCTTCTGCGGCGTCTCCCAGGATGAAGAGTGCCCGGTCCAGGGGCAACCCCGCCTTCAGCAACGAGGCCAACTGCCTGGTGAAGAGCATTATGCCCTTCCTGCTTACTCTCTTCTCGCGGCGAAATAGGGTGGGAAAGAGCTCTTCTATGATGCCGCCCTTGTGCCTCTCTCCCTCCTGGTAAACCTCGGTAGGGTAAAGGCCCATTCCCCTTAGGGCCTTCACCACGGCGTCCCTGGAGGGGGCCTCGTAGCTTCCGGAGCGCGGCTCTCCCTTGGCGTCTATGGCGGTGTAGAAGAACCTGGGCATTACTGGGTGACCCTGAGCAGCTCGGCCACCGTGGTTATGCCGTCTTTCACCTTGCGCATGCCGTTCTCCCGCATTGAGACGAATCCCGTTTCGCAGGCGGCCTCTCTTATCTCTTTCTCGGTGGCCCCTTTCAGAATTGCCCGTCTCACCTCTTCGTTCACCGTCACCAGCTCGGCAATGACAGTGCGCCCCCTGTAGCCAGTGCCGGCGCACTCTTCGCACCCCTTGCTGCGGTATATTGTCTGTCCCGTAAGGTCCTCCTGCTCCCCGGTCTCCTCCCTGATCCTTTCGGCCAACACCTTGTCAACCACCACGGGCTCCTTGCATTTGGGGCATAGGACCCTCAAGAGCCTCTGGGCCATCACCCCAATGAGGGATGAGGATATCAGGTAGTTCTCTACCCCTATGTCCCTGAGCCGCGTGGCCGCGCTGGCCGCGTCGTTTGTGTGAAGGGTAGAGAAGACCAGGTGGCCGGTCAGGGAGGCCTGCACGGCTATCTCTGCGGTCTCTAAGTCCCTTATCTCTCCTATCAGTATCACGTCTGGGTCTTGCCTGAGTATCGACCTGAGGGCACTTGCGAAGGTCAGGCCTATCTGGGGCTTGGCCTGCACCTGGTTTATGCCGTTTAACTGGTACTCTACCGGGTCTTCAACGGTGATTATCTTCTTGTCGGGGGTGTTTATTCTGTTCAGAGCCCCGTAGAGGGTGGTGGTCTTTCCCGATCCGGTGGGACCTGTCACCAGGATTATCCCATAGGGTGAGAGTATCAGGCGGTTGAACCTGTCCAGTATATCCCTGGTGAATCCCATCTGGTCGAGGTCCAGTATCACCTCTTCCTGGTTCAGCAGCCTGAGCACCACGCTCTCCCCGTAGAGGGTGGGAATGGTTGAGAGCCTTATGTCCACCTCCCTGCCGCCCACGCGCAGTTTTATGCGGCCGTCCTGGGGCAGGCGCCGCTCGGCTATGTTCAGGTTGGCCATCAGCTTAAGCCTCGAGACGATGGGGGCCTGTAGCCTCTTCGGGGGGCTTTCGGTCTCTTGCAACACCCCGTCTATCCGGTATCTCACCTTAAACTCGCGCTCGAAGGGCTCGAAGTGGATATCTGAGGCCCTCATGTCTAATGCCTTGCGAATAAGCAGGTTGACCAGCCGGATAACCGGGGCCTCAGAGGCCATGTCTTTCAGGTGCTCTAAGCTCTCCTCCATGTCCACGTAGGAGACCTCGTCCTCGGCGTGACGCATCACGTCCTCTATCTCTCCCTCGTGGAACTCGTAAACCTCTTGGATGAGGCGCTCTACGGCCTCTGACTCCCCTTTGAAAAGCGAGGCGCGTTTACCGGTTAGCTTCTCTATTGTCTCTATGGATTCCCAGGGGGTTTCGGGGGTTAACACCAGGGATATCCGGTTCTCGTTGGGTTGAAAGGGGAAGACCCTGTGCCTTCTCAACAGCTCTCCCGTAAGGCCAGGTATGGGCATGGCCTCTCTTCGTATCTTCTCGATGTCCGCCTCTGGCAGACGCTCAAACAGGACTGTTGACTTCATGCTGAACAGGTTAATATAAGACATAGTTGAAAAAAAAAAGAGGTTGGGGGCAGATTTTATGGCTTGCCATGCGTGGTGGGTAAAGGGTATACAAGAGAACATGCAGAAAAGGGGTGGGCTGAGTGGATAGAAAGCTTAGCGTTATCATTCCAACGCTGAATGCGGAGCCGTTTATCGAGGACCAGCTTAAGGGCCTCTTGGCGCAGCGGCTTCCTCCCCACGAGATTATCGTCATAGACTCTTCTTCAGACGACAGGACCTGCGAGATAGCCGAATCTTTTGGGGTTACGGTCAGGAAGATACCACGGGAATCCTTCGGTCACGGCAGTACCCGTAATGCCTGTGCCCACGAGAGTTCAGGAGAGATCTTAGTCTTCATGTCACAAGACGCCGTGCCTGCCCACCGCAGGTTGCTGGAATGGCTCATCTCTCCCCTGGAAGGGGATGTGGCGGCCTCTTATGCCTGCCACGTTCCCAGGCCGGGCAGCAACCCCCCCGAGGTGGTGGCCCGCAGGTTCAACTATCCCAGAAAGCCCCTGTTGAAGAGCAAGGCCGATCTGCCAACCATGGGTATCAAGACCTTCTTCTTCTCCAACGTCTGCTCTGCCATTCGCCGCGACTGTTTCGACGAGGTGGGGGGGTTCCCCGAAGAGATAGTCACCAACGAGGACATGATATTCGCCGCAAAGCTGATAATGAGGGGCTACAAGATCGCCTATGTGCCCCAGGCACGGGTTTACCATTCACACAACTTCGGCCTGCTGTGGCAGATGAAGCGTTATTTCGACATCGGGAGCTCGCTGAGCACCCATCGATGGATAGTGGAATACGACCAGACCGAGAAGGAGGGACGCAGGCTTCTCACCGAGCAGCTCAAACACACCTTGGGAAAGGGCGAGCTCAGGTGGGTTCCATACACCATTCTTGAAGGGGCCATGAAGTACACCGGTTTCAAGCTCGGCCTGTCCCAGGAGAAACTACCTGGGAACCTTAGAAAAATGTTGAGCCTGCACAGGCGCTACTGGGAGAACCAGAAGAAGCAAGAGGGATAGCCGAGGCTTGCCCCTTATGCCGGTGCCTTAGGTGACCGGTTTTCCTGTTGTTTAGGGTGGGGCAAAGCGGAAATGGTGTGAGCGGTGCTACTCCCTTCACCGGCAAGACCCTTTGCCCCTTTCCGTCCAAAGCGACTCCGCCACAGCGGATATGCCATTTCGTGTTGCCGTAAGGGGGCGCTTTTGTTAGTTTCTGCGAAATCTGGATAGGGATGGAGTTGACAAGGGGCGTCTGGCCCAATATCTTGCGGTGAAAGTGAGTAAGAGGGAGGACATATCGTATGCGGGGGAAAGGTGGTTTGTTGAAGCAGAGGTTTCTGATTGGGATTTTTGCGGTCTTGTTGGTTTCTATTGTTTCGTGTCCGGCCTTTGCCGGTGGGGGGGACCATTACCCCAACGGTGCCGAGGGGTTCTGGGCCGGTGCTGCCCCTCCTCCGGGATTCTACGTGCTCGATTACAACTACTTCTACTCTGCCACCGAGTACAAGGCCAACAACGGTGACACTATCAACAAGGGCCCTTTGGACGACTTCAGCCTGCACGTGTATGCCAATGTCCTTAGATTGGTCTATATCACCAAGTACAAGATTCTGGGGGGGTACTACGGTGCCCATATCTTTCTTCCCTACGTTGACGTTAAGGCATCTGCCAAGGGCTTCAAGGGCCACCAGAGGGGTATGGGCGACATCATCGTGGATCCCTTCATCCTCTCCTGGCACAGCAAGCGGGTCCACGCGGTGATAGGGCTGGCAGACATCTACCTGCCCACTGGCGAGTACGACAAGCACAGGCCGGTGAACGTGGGCAAAAACTTTTACACCATAGAGCCGGTTCTGGGTGTGACCTTCATGCTGCCATACCAGTCCACCCTGTCATTCAAGTTCATGTACGATATAAACACCACCAACAACGACTGGATAAACCCTGCAACGGGAAAGGAGACCTCGTTGACCCCGGGGCAGGAGTTCCACTTCGACTACTGCCTGGAGAAGGGCTTCACCAGGTGGTTGCACCTGGGTGTGGCCGGCTACTACTACCAGCAGGTGACAGACGACGAGGTTGACGGTAAAGACGTAGAGAACAACCGTGGCAAGGTGTTTGCCATAGGTCCGGGCATAAAGATAGACTACAAGAGGTTCAGCCTGATCTCCCGCGGTTTCTGGGAGATGGGAGTTAAGAACAGGCCTAAAGGCAAGGGCATGTGGTTGAAGCTGGTTTATGCCTTTTGAGAGAAGGAGACAGAGATGATCGAGAGATGCATTCGTTTAGAGACGAGGGATATACCAAGGCAGTGGTACAACGTTCTGCCTGACCTTCCTAAACCCCTTGATGTGCCTTTGAATCCCCAGACGGGGGAGCCCCTGAGACCAGAAGACCTCTCCCCTATCTTTCCCATGGCCCTGATAGAGCAAGAGATGTGTCCAGATAGGTGGATAGACATTCCCGAGGAGGTGCTCGAGGCCTATGCGTTGTGGAGGCCTTCTCCGCTTTACAGGGCCATTGGCCTCGAACGGGCCCTGGAGACCCCTGCACGCATCTATTACAAGTACGAGGGTGTGAGCCCCGCCGGTAGCCACAAGCCGAACACCGCCGTTCCCCAGGCATACTACAACGCCAAGGCGGGCATAAGGCGCCTTGCC
>CAZQJB010000046.1:0-9561 GCA_964593115.1 uncultured Aquificales bacterium | reverse complement strand
CCTTCTCGGTGGTCGCCGTAACATTAAACAAAAAAACCGGCACCATTGAGGCCTCGGGCATCCCAGAGGAGCTGAAGGGCAGAAAAGAGATAATCCAGGCCTACCTGGGAAAGAGAAGGAGGTGGTGTGCCATGAGGTGAAGGGGCGGTTCCGTCTCGTTGGAGAAAGCCCTGTACCATGCCCTGTGGATACGGGATGCAGGGCCGCAATGGCGTTCAAGAATAACAGTGAGCAAGAGAAAGAAGGAGGATAGATATGAAGAGGTTCACAGTTCTGTTGGCGGTGTTGGTGTTTGGGCTGATCACGCTAACACCACGGGCAAGGGCCCAAGATCACAGGCCCATCAAGATAGGGGCCTTCTTTGCGCTGTCAGGTCCCGCGGCCTTCATCGGGACACCCACCAAGCTGGTGGCCCAGATGGCGGTGAGCGAGATAAACAAGAGGGGTGGAATAAACGGCCGCCCCATCCATCTCGTATTCGGGGACACCGAGGGGGATCCCACAAAGGCGGTTATGATCGTCAAGAAGTTCATCAACGTTGACAAGGTTGACGCCATCATAGGCCCCACCAGAACGGGGACGGGGATGGCGGTGAAGAGGATAATCGAGAAGGCCCAGGTGCCCACCATCATGACCGTTGGCGGCGACCCTGTGATCATGGAGGGGGGCAGGTTTGGCACCGCCAGGTGGATATTCAAGACACCCCAGCGCTCCTCCACGGCGGTGAAGAAGGTGATGGGCTACCTGAAGAGCAAGGGAATCAAGAAGGTGGGAATAATCACCGCCTCCGACGGCTTCGGGCAAGACGGCAAGCGGCAGATAGAGCGGCTGGCCCCCCAGTTCGGTATCACCATAGTTGCCAAAGAGAGCTTTGCACCCCGTGACACCGACATGACCAGCCAGCTATCTAAGATCGCTGCAAAGAGACCCCAGGCCATAATATGCTGGACCATCGGCCCCGCAGGGGCAATAGTGGCCAAGAACGTGAAGCAGCTTGGCATAAAGGTGCCACTGGTGCAGTGCCACGGCCTTCCCGGCCCCAAGTATATCCAGCTTGCAGGCAAGGCTGCCGAGGGTAACATCATGCCCGCAACCAAGCTGATGTGCTGGGCATCACTGCCTGACAGCGATCCGCAGAAGACCGTGATCGCCCACTTCGTGCACCTCTACAACAACGTGTACCACTACAACACCAGGTTTCCCATCAACACCCATTCCGGTTATGCCTGGGATGCCATCAACATACTGGCAAGGGCCATTGCCAAGGTGGGCACCAACAAGGACAGGCTGCGCAGCGCAATTGAGCACACAAAGGGTTACGTGGGGATCAGCGGCGTTTACAACATGAGCCCCCAGGACCACAACGGCTTAGACACAAGCTCAATGGTGATGGTTACGGTGAAGAACGGCGCCTGGAGACTGGCCCAGTACTGAACAGAAAGAGACCCTCAAGGTCCTCCCCTGGCAACTGGGGAGGACCACCATTCACCTGGATAGAACCTTGCAGGGCCTCAATCCACCTCTCTTATCTCGTAGCCCTTGGCCTCCAGCACCTTGCCCAGCAACACCGAGCTTCCAACCACCAGTGGCAGCGAAAGGGAGAGCCTGAGAACAGAGAACTTCACCCCTAAAAAGGATGACTCGAACAGCAGCATGGGAATACGGCAGAGGCTACCGGCCCCGATGAAGGTGAGCACCACCCCCCACGAGGCCCCCTTTCGGTAGAGGCTGTGGGCAACGGGGAGGTTCACGTAGAGCCCACCGGCCATGGGGCTGGCCAGAAGCACGGCCCAAAGGTAGCCCTTCCATCCCGACTCCACCCCCAAGTGGGCCTCCACAGTCTCCCTTGGCACCCAGACCTCGAATAGACCAATAAGCAAGAACACAAAGGGCAGAATCGAGAACATCTGGCGCGCAAAGTCCAGCAGGTTCATGCCCATCTCTATCCCTGGCCCGTAATGGATAGCCCACGAGATGGCCACCAGGAAAAGATAGACCACCACAAGCACCCAGGCGGGCCGTATGCGGCCCCTCTTCACCTCTTTGCCCTTGCTCACAGCAGCTCCCCGTAGAGCAGCCCTATGCCCAGCGAGACAACCAGGGCTATCAAGAAGAATAGCAGGTTACGCACCAGGGCCAGCCTTGTCCCCAGAAAGCGCCTCTCGATGGGAAAGGTGAGAAAGCCCACCATCATCAGGGTTGTTACGAAAGAGGCTATCACCGTGTAGGGCACGCCCTTGCCGTGTAGTATCCCCGCCAGGGGATAAGAGATGAACCCAGGAATGAAGGCCACAGACCCCACCAGGGCGGCCACCACGCTACCCAGGAAGAGACCCGGGCCCTCCAGGTACCTCACAATGGTCTGTGGAGGCAGAAGGGTGAGGGCCACAGAGACCAGCACCAGAAGCAGGGCAAAGTCCCCCAGCAGCTTGAAGAACCTTTTGCAAGCCACAACAAGGGCCTTTCTGGTCTTCTCCCTGTCGAACACCAGGGAGACCACCAGGGCCAACGCCGTAACGAGGGCAACAATCCTCAATTCAGAGCCATCACACCTCTACGGCCTCTTCTATCTTCTTGCCGATGTGAAACCCCAGCTTCTGGGAGACCAGCTCTCCCCCCTCCTTCACCAGGGGCACCAGCTCGTCTTCTATGCGCTCCATGGAGAGGCGGGTTGCAGGCCCCGAGAGGGAGATTGCCCCTGCAATCCTCAACTTGTAGTCGAAGACGGGCACGGCCACGCAGATCACACCCTCTTCCTCCTCCTCCATGTCCAGGGCGTACCCCCTCTCCCTCACCATGGCAAGCTCCTCTTTCAGTGCCGACTTCTGCGAGATACTCTTGGGGGTCTTGGTGGGCAACTCCTCTTCTGGAAAGATCTTGTCAACCACCCCCTGGTCAGAGAAGGCGAGAATGGCCTTTCCCAGGGCCGTGGTATGCGGGTAGAACCGCATACCCAGCCGAGAGACCACCCTGATGTGCTTGGTTGACTCCTCTGCAACCAGGTAAACCACGTACTCCCCCCTCAGGTCCCCTGCGTACGAGGTTTCGCCGCTGCGCTTCGAGATCTCCCTAACCACCGGAGCGGCCTGCTTCATCAACGATAGCTGCTCCTTGTACCGCTGGCCAAGCTCGAACACCCTGAACCCAAGCCGGTAGTTTCCGGTAACCCTGTTGCGCTCAAGGTACTCCTGTCTCTCCAAGGTGTTCAGCAGCCTCTCGGCGTTTCTCTTCTTCAGTCCCAGCAGGTTGGCTATCTCTCCCATGCCGTACTCTTCCCTCTCTATGGAGAAGAGCTCGAGTATGCTGAGGGCGTTGGAAAGCGACTGGATGAGGTAGTCTCTCTTCTCTCTCTTCACCATGGTGTACCACCCCCAAAGTCAAAAAAGGTTTGGTCTTTACAGACCCTCCCTACCCTCCAGTGGAGACGGGGTCAAGAGGGGATCACCTTGCCCCTGGCATCATGGACTCTCTCTTCAGTCCCCGGGGAAGCTCAAAAAGCGTTTGGGGCAACGAGGTCCGTCTTGACTCCACCACCCTGTCCTCGTACACCTTGCGGCCGTTCTCGTAAGAGACGCTCTTCACCGGAAATCCCTTGAAGGTCTCCTTCCACTTCTTCGTATCCTTAACAATGGACTTGCCGCCCCCATTGGTTAACTCGTCGAAGAAGCTACCCATCTCTTCGAGAACCTTCAGGTCAGCGGGGGTTATTCCTACGTCCCCAAAAGACGCCACGCAAAGCTCCTCCACCTTCATTCCACCTGAGAACCCCTGGTACCTGGTGCAGTACCACCTGCCCACCTTTGAGCTACCAACCTTCCGGTAGGTGACATGGGGCTCTTTGGGAGCGGCGGGCATCTGCTCTTTCATCATCTTCTCCATCATGGAGCGCTGCTGGGGAGGCATGTTCTTCATGGCCTCTTCCATCTGCCTCTTGTACTCGTCCATCTGGTGCTTCATCTGCCTTAGCTGGGCCCTTGTCACCTCGGTGTAGGTGCCCTTGGCCGGATCTATCACCCAGAAAAGCTGCTTGTCCTGTCTGAAAATGATGGTCTCGGTCTTTCCTCTGCTGTCTGTGGTGTCCATGCGCATCTTGTTCCTCTCCAGGTAGAGGGTGGTCTTAACCTCCTCGGGCCTGACCCCGCGGATCATAGACTCGCTCTTCATCACAACCCCTGCCCAGGCAGAGGACGCCGCCAGCAACAGGGCGGCCATCGTCACCGCTACTCTCTTGAACATACATCTCCTCCTCTCATGCACCAAATTTTTTCAGCTTCATTCCATGTGCCAGCATAAGCGGCAGAACGTCCATTGCGTTCAGGTGCCCCAGCCCTCCCCCCATGCAGGCCCTCTCACCGAACTCCTCGCTGCCATCGGGTATCACGTAGGGAGAGTGGATGAGCAGGGGGTTGGGGTGCCAGCTATGGCCCTTCATCACCGAGGGGGTTGAGTGGTCCCCGGTGATCACCAGCACGTCCGGCCCCAGGGACTCTATCCTGGGAAGCAGCCTGTCCACCTCCTCGATCACGGCGATCTTCTCTTCCGCGTTGCCGTCCTCTCCGTAAGAATCGGTCTTCTTCACGTGCAGGTAGAAGAAGGTGTACCTCTCCCAGTTATCTTCAAGAACCCCTATCTCGTCCTCTATTCCCATTCCATCTACGGTTAGCACGTCCATTCCCACAAGCTGGGCCAGGCCTCGGTACATGGGATAGGTGGCAATGGCAGCGGGTTTCAGGCCAAAAACCTCCTCCATGGGTGGTATGTGGGGGCAATGGGCAATGCCCCTGAGCAACAGAAAGTTGGCCCTATCCTCCCCCTTCAGCAGCCTGCCCACCTCCTCCAGTAACCCCTGCAGCACCTCGGCGGTCTTCTTGGACTCCTCGTCTCCAGGCTCAAAGGGAACAGGCTCTAATCCCGTCTTCTGGGGATCCGTATCGTTCAGGTGGGCCCCAAGCCCCTCTCCCCTAAGGCGAATGGCGCAGCGGTGCTCCATGCCCGGGGTGAAGGTGACAGAGACACCCTGGTACTCCCCCAGCCTCTCTTGTAGCAGGGCGCACAGCCTGCAGTTCTCTTCGGTGGGTATCCTGCCCGCCCTTCTGTCCACCACCACCCGCCTGCCGTTCTCGTACCTCACGGTGCAGAAGTTGCCCCTGGTGGCCACGTCTCCCGGTCCAAGGCTCACCCCCAGGCCAAGGTTCTCGAGCACCCCCCTGCCAATGTCGTAGGCCAAAGGGTCGTAACCGAACAGCGACAGGTGCGACGGACCGCTACCAGGGGTTATCCCCCTGGCGATGGGGTGGCTGAGCCCCAGGCACGACCTGCGGGCCAGCTCGTCCAGGTTTGGGGTGTTGGCGCACTCAAGCTCGGTCTTGCCCCCTTTAACCGGTAATCCTCCCATGCCGTCCATCACCAATAGCAAGAGGCGGGTCTCGTTCACCTGGTGCAGTCTTTTGAAAAACTCCTCCCTCTTCACAATGGCCTCCTCACATGAGTCCCGCAAAGAAACCGCCATCCACGGGGATGCTGGCCCCGGTGATGTAGGCCGCCCTCTCAGAGGCGAGAAAGGCGATAAGGTCTGCCAGCTCACCGGGCCTTCCAAGGCGGCCTGCAGGTATCTGGCTACACCAGCGCCTGCTCACCTGGTCAGGGGATACACCCTCTTTCCCAGCAATGGTGTCTGAAAGCTCTTTCAGCCTCTCGGTCTCTGTGTAGCCGGGGCATACGTTGTTCACGGTTATCCCGTGCGGTGCAAGCTCTTTGGATAGTGTCTTCACCAGCCCCACCACCCCTGTGCGCACGGCGTTGGAGAGAACAAGTCCCTGAATGGGCTGTTTCACCGCGATGGAGGTGATGGTGATTATGCGTCCCCATCCCCTCTCTTTCATCCCTGGGATCGCCCACCTCGCAAGGCCCACCACGCTCATGAAGTTCAGGTCAAATGCCTCGTACCAGCTGCTGTCGTCAAACTCCATGAAGTCCCCTGCAGGTGGGCCACCAGCATTGGTGACCAGAATATCCACCCTGCCAAAGCAGTCCATGGCCCTCCTGAACAAGATGTCCCTGCCCATGGGGGTTGAGACGTCTGCCACGCAGGCGTCCACCTCTGCCCCCGTCTCCTCTGCCATCTCCTGGGCCGCCTCTATGGCCCTGGGGGTCCTGCTGCAGATGAAGAGAGAGGCCCCCTCACGGGCCAAGGCATGGGCCGCCGCCCTGCCAAGCCCCCTGCTGGCCGCCGCAACCAGGGCAACCCTGCCCTTCAATCCAAGCTCCATCACTCTCCTCCCGTCTCTTTCCCAACGTCTCCCTATCTCCAGTCTCCCACCTTACCCCACGGGAAGCGGCTTCTCAATCTCGCCACCACCAACCACCTCGTCTCCCCTGTTGAAGACCGCCACCTGCGAGGGCACCGCCACCGCTGAGATGCCAAGCCGCACTCTCACCCCCTGCTCATCCACAGAGAGCACCTCTGCCGGTATGCCTCTCTGCCTGTAGCGCAGGCGCAAGGTTAGCACCTCACCCCGGCGCGGTGGACTCGAGATCCAGTTAGGTGAGACCACCCTCACCTCGTTGGAGAGCACCTCATTCAAGGGTCCCACAATCAGCTCTGCTCCCTGGGCGCGGTGACCCACAACGTACCTCCTAAAGGTGGTGCCCCCGGCGCCTATGCCCCTTCTCTGGCCAATGGTGTAGAGGTAGAGACCCCTGTGCCTGCCCAGAACCCTTCCCGAGGTGTCCACCACCCTGCCCACGGGGTTATTCACCCCCCTCTCCTCCAGTAATGAGGCCAGTCCCCCCTGGGGCAGAAAGCAAAGGTCGCGGCTCTTGCCGCCCTGCACGGGAATGCCCAGGGAACCGGCCAGGGCCCTTGCCTCGTCCTTAGACCTGCCGCACATGGGAAACAACACCCTCTCCAGGCGCCTCGACGGCACCAGGGCGAGAAAGTAGGCCTGGGAGGGTGTGCCAGGCGAGAGGGACTCCCTCAGCACCACCCCCTGGTCCTGCCTCTCAAGGCAGGCGTAGTGGCCCGTGGCGTAGAGCTCAGCCCCCTGCAATGCCGCATGGAGCAAGGCCCCAAACTTGAGCCTCAGGTTGCACCAGGCACATGGGTTAGGGGTGACAAGGCCCAGGTAGTGCTCCACCGTGGGTCTCACCACCAGCTCCTCGAACTCACGGCGCAGGTCAACCACCCTCAAGGGTATGCGAAGGTGCTCGGCCACCTCCATGGCACCGTCCAAAGAGAGATACCCGGTGTCCATGGTCACCCCTTCCACCTGGTGACCTTCACGGAGCAGGAGTGCCGCCGCCACAGCAGAGTCAACACCCCCGCTCAACGCCACGCAGACCCTGGCCATTGCCTAACCGAACACCTCTGTGCGGGACAGGTCATTCTTCAGGTCAAGCAGCACCAGGGCACCACGGTATCCCCGGTAGAGGCACCAGGGCGGCTTAATGCCCAAAAGCCCACCGGGGTTCACCGTTGCCAGCCTGATCCCCCTCTCAAAAGGTATCACCCCGTACCGGTGTAAAAAGGCGAGGCCCTGGAGAAGGGAGACGGCGGTTCCACACAACCTGCCCTCAGGGGTGACAGATGCCGTCTCCTTTCGCAGTAGTCTGACTCCACCCCACTCAAGAGCCTCTTTCCCGGAACAGGCAAGGGGAGAGCCGTCAGAGACCGCCACCAACCTCTCCTCTCCCTTCACCTTCAGGGCAAGCATCCACGAGGCGGGATGAAGGTGCGCAAGCTCTGCGATCAGCTCGCAGTGGAGAGAGGAGAGCAGGGCCGCCCCCAGCACCCCGGGCTCCCTGTGGTGGTAGGGTGCCATGGCGTTGAAGATGTGGGTGGCCCCTGAAACTCCCTGCCCAATGGCCCGCCGGGCCTCCTCGAAGCTGGCCCTTGAGTGGCCCATGAAGATAAGTGCCCCCGCCTGCCGCGCAATCTGGATGGCCTGTTCGGCGAAGGGGCTTTCTGGGGCCACAGTCACCACCCTCACCACACCAGCAAACCTCTCCATTGTCTCCTGAAAGAGGCGGGGGTTCCAGAGAGATACGAAGTCCCCCTCCATCCCCCCGGCCATCTGGGGGTTCAAAAAGGGACCTTCAAGGTAGGCACCCAGTATCCTCGCCTCGTGGGATGTGGACTCCTTGCGCTGCATGAGCATAGCCTTATCCACCGCCTCCAACGAGAACCGCCAGGTCTGGGGAGACGAGAGGGGAAGGGTTGCAAGAAGCCAACGGGTGCCTTGAAGGTACTGGGCCCGGCATGCGGCCCTCACCTCGGCCACGGCCTCTTCAATACCCTTCTCAGGTGGCACCAGGAACGAGTGTCCACCGCCACCGTGCACGTGCATGTCAAGCACCGGGGGCACCAGCAGCCCGCCTGCACAGTTCACCACCTGCTCACCTTCCAGGGGACGCAGGCCAGGGGCTATCTCTGCCACCTCTCCACCTGAAACCCTGAGACAGAGGTTAGAAGAGAACCCATCACTGAGCAGAACCGTTGCGTTGCAAAAGAGGAGACTGTCAGCCACCGAGCACCACCCTCTCCCTCACAACCCTCAACAGGCGCTCCTCCCCCTTCTCCAGTGAGAGCGTCTCTCTCAGCAGATGGTATGGCCTGGCAAACCTCCCATTCTCCCCCTTGGTTGTGAACCTGAGCACCACGCACCCACCAACGGCCTCCACCTCCACCGCCGTGATCAGGGGGTCACTCTTCAGCCCCTCCAGCTCCCCTGCAGGTGGGAGCGCGGGCAGTGGGGGAGAGGCGAGCTCCACCATGTACTCAACCGCCTCAACGCTCTTGGAGAGGCTGGGTGCGCCGGGCTCAACCCTTTCCACCGAGACCACCTCGGCCCCCTCTGGCAGCCAACGGTTCACCCCCTGCAGGGGAAAAGAGCCTGCGTCGAACTCACCCTCAACCAGCAGCTCGCAGGGCTCACCAAGGCTCTCCATACCCACGGGCAGGGCAAAGGCGAAGGATATCCTGGCCTGGGGATGGTAGCCCCTGGAGTAGGCAAGGGGGAGACCCTCTCTTCTCAAGACCCTGATGAAGAACTCGGTGAAAGAGTTCTGGGCAATAAGGGCAGAATCCCCTGTGCGCCTCAAGATAAGGCGAAGCCTTGTGGTGATTGCAGGGGTGGAGACCGTGGATAGATGGGGGGGCGAAATGGGCTCCCCCGGGGTGCAGAGCTCAAGGCCCCGCCCTTTTCCGCATACCCCGCACCCCGAGCAGGCATCCCTGCACCTTGGGGTCTCCCTGGCCTCAAGGGCAAGGGTGCGCTCGCGCCACAGGAACTCCCTGTCAACCCCGGTCTCTACCACGTCCCAGGGAAAGGGGTGCCCCCTGGAGAAGGCAGTGTGAACCAGGCCGTCAACGTCCACCCCCGACTCCTCAATGGCCTCTTGCCACAGGGAGAAGTTGAACCACTCGTGCCACTGGTCCATCCTGCAACCCTTGGCATAGGCGAGCATGGCAAGGAGCGTCACCGAGGCGTCTCCCCTGGCCACCACCGCCTCTACCAGGCTCTGGCGGGGATCGTGGATGTCCAGGTTGAACCCCCTGCCCCT
>CAZQJB010000045.1:0-9572 GCA_964593115.1 uncultured Aquificales bacterium | reverse complement strand
TTCACAACTGCGGCTGACAAGGGGAGATTTCAACAGGCAATGCCCAGCAGCATGCCTCTCTCGAACCCGGTCACCCTCACCTTAGAGTAACGCCCCTTCACCAGCGAAGAGCCCTCTCCCTTCACAAGTACGGGTAGGTAGAAGGTTGCCAGTCCCCGGTGAAGGCCCGTTTTGGCATCACGCCTGCCCTCCATGAGCACCTCCACCTCTCTGCCCATAAACCCCCTGGCAAAGGCGTCCTGCTTCTCTTGCCTGAGTCTTTGCAGCGCCTGGTAGCGCCTCTTCTTCTCCCCTGGGTCCACCTGCTCCATCGAGGCAGCAGGTGTGCCGGGGCGGGGAGAGTACGAGAATATGTGCATCCCCCCAAGTGGCAAACCTTGCAGCATGGCATAGGTGAGGTCGAAGTCATGCCTGCTCTCAGTGGGGAAACCCACCATCACGTCAACCCCGAGAAAGAGGTCTGGAATCTTCTCGAAGAGCAGGTCTGCGAGCCTCTGGAACTCCCCTGAGCTGTAGCGCCTGCCCATGAGAGAGAGCACCCTGTCGCTGCCGCTCTGCAGGGGGATGTGCAGGTGGGGGCAGATGCCCGGAACCGACAGGGAGGTCTCGGCAATAAGGTCAATCAGCCCCGGTGTCACCTCTGTGGGCTCAATGGAGGAGAGACGGATTCTCTCCATTCCCCCATCTGCCAACAGTACCCTGAGCAGCCCCTCGAGGTCGAGCCCATCGCACTGGTAGGCACCAAGGTTTATCCCGGTCAAGACCACCTCACGGTACCCCGCACTGGCCACCGCCTGGACCTGCCTCAGCAACCACGAGGCAGGGGCACTACGGGCAGGCCCCCTGGCACGCCAAACGGTGCAATAGGCACATCTGTGGTTACACCCCTCCTGTATCTTCAAGAAGGCCCGCGAGTGGCCGAAAAAGTGGTTAACCTCCATGGGCTCGAAACACCTCTGCTCCATCACAGAGGCCACCTGGATATGGGGAAGCGACAGCTCTCCATTCAGGGCAGCAAGTATGAGCTCGTGAAGCAGGGGCTTCTCGACGTTGCCCGTCACCAGGTGAACATGTCCGAGTCCCGCCACCTGTTGGGGGTGAAGCTGTGAGTAGCACCCCGTAACCACCACCAGCCCATGGTTGGGAACCATGGAGATGGCACGGCGAATGAGCTGCCGCGACTTGTAGTCGCTGCGCCCCGTAACCGTGCAGGTGTTCACGATGTAAACCCTGGCACCTGGTGAGAAGGCACGGTGCTCGAAACCACGCCTTTTAAGTTGCTCCAGTATCGAGAAACCCTCTGACTGGTTAAGCCTGCATCCCAGGGTGGCAAGGGCCACCCCTGGAGGGCTCATTTAAAGAGAACCTCCTCGATGGTCTTGGACAGCTCGCTTGAGGTGTACGGTTTCACCAGTATGCCCCTTGCCCCAAGCCTTATGGCCTTCTCTATTAGCTCGTTCCTGGCGTGTCCCGACACCAGCAGCACATTAACCTCGGGATTCACCTGTTTCATTGCTATGAACACCTCGAGACCGTTTATTCCGGGCATAACCATGTCGAGAATCACCCCGTCTATCTTCTGCCAATGCTCCCGGTAAATGGAGAGCCCCTTCTCCCCGCTGGAGGCGGTCGCTACCCTGTAACCGAGTTTTTCAAGTAATATCCTGGTGTTCTCAAGAAGCCCCTCTTCGTCGTCAATCAACAACAGGTTCCTGGCCTTTTTAGGGCCCTCCTCTGGGGAAAGAACAGCCTCTTTTCTGTCTGCCACATCACCAACGCCCGCCACGGGAAGGTAAACCCTGAAGGTGGAGCCCACCCCCACCTCGCTGTAAACGGTGACGGTGCCGCCAAGCTCCTTCACTATGGAGAAGACTGTGAAGAGCCCCCACCCCGTCCCATCCTTCTTGGTGGTGAAACCCGGCTCGAATATACTGTCAAGCTCGTCTTCTGGGATACCCTCACCGGTGTCGCTAACCGAAACCACCAGGTACCTGCCCGGTTTCAACTCGGGGTGAGACAAGGAATCCTCTTCACCTATGAAACGCTCCTGCACAGACAAGCCGAGCTCTCCCCCGTTGGGCATGGCATCCCTGGCATTCACCATCAGGTTCAACACCACCTGGTGGAACTTGGTGGGGTCCGCCTTGATGGCGGGGATAGACCTGGGCATATTAAGACGAATAATCACGTTCTTGGGAAAGGTGCTCTTTGCCATCTTCACCAACTCCTTCAAGAGGGAGTCTGGACGAAAGATGGTCTCTTCTCCCCCACCCCTGCCCGCCACCGAAAGTATCTGCCTGCTCAGGTCCGTGGCCCTCTCCACCAGATTCATGGCGCCCTCTATCCCGAAGACGGCGGGATGAACCGCATCGAGCTCGTCTTTGGCCATCTCGAGGTAACCCAGTATGCCTGTGAGCACGTTGTTGAAATCGTGGGCTATACCCACCCCCAGGGCACCCAGGGACTCGAGCCTCTGGATACGGCTTAGCATCTCGGTCTTCTTCTTGTCTTCCTCGAAGGCCCTTGTGTAACCCAGCACCGACGCGGCAACGGCACCGAACATGCGCAATATCTCCATCTCTTTCTCTTCAAAGGACGGTTTCTCAGGACCCCTGCCCAGGGAGACCGTGCCCAGCACCTCACCCCTGTAAATGAGGGGGACAGAGATGGCGGAGCGCACCAGGGCACCATATTTTCTACGGGCCCCATTGTGGGTCACCTCGTTCTCGTAGCTCGTGACCATCACCACGTCTTTTCTCTCTAAGGCCATGCCCGCCAGCCCCTCTCCCATGCGCATGGGTGGAAGCTTAAAGTCGAATCCCTCTTGGTAATAAGGTTTCAACAGGCCCTGGGAGGGAACCCAGACGTGGTAGCCACAGAAGTCGGCCTCCAGAAGGTCCAGGGCCCTGCCCACCAGTGAGGCCACCACATGGTGGGAGTCCACCTCTCTCTCAGAGAGCATGCCCTGGATACTCTCGAACACCACCTCCCTTGCCTTGGCGTGGCGCCTTAGCTCTTCCACCAGCTTCACCTGGTCAAGGGCAATACCCACGTGGTGGGCGAACAGGGAGAACTCGGCCCCGTCCTCGGCGGTGAAATGGGCCTCTCCCCTGCGGCGGAATATGCCCATGGTGCCCAATATCTCCCTCTTTGTGGAGAAGAGGGGCTCTATCATAAGGGGACCTATGTCGTTCTCCTCGCAGAACTCCCTGATCGCCCTGGGGTGCTCCATGTACTCCCTGAGCCTGACCCCCCTTCTTTCACCTATCACCTGGGCCGACACCCCTTTCTTTATCATCTCTTCTGTGGGCACCCGTTTCATATTGAGGGCGCGTACCACCGACAGGCCACCTTCCTTCATGGAAAAGACCGCGCCCCCCCTGGCCCTGAATAGCCTGACCCCGTGCAGCAGGGCCTCGTCCATCAGAGACTCCCTATCCCTGTTGGAGATGCGCCCTATAAGCCTGCTTATGGCCAGTATCCTCTTGTTGCGCAGCCTGTTACGGGAGAGGCTGCGCAGATGCAAGAACATGGGTGTGACCGTGCAAGAGAGCCTATTGAACCTCTCTTGCTCCTGAGTCGAGTAGGCAGGGGCGCCCCTCTTTCTTCCAACGCCCAGTGCCCCGAAGAGCTGATTACGAAAGAGCATGGGAACCGCCATGACGGGGCCAATCTCTTGGGACAGAGAAGGGAGCACATGGGGAAAATCCCCGTATTCACCCACAACCAATCCCCTGCTATCCATGGCGATGCCCAAGGGGCCATGCCCGGGCTTTGTGGGGGGGATCTTCGCATCAAACCCCTTGGACACCTCCACCACAAGCCTGCTGGTATAGGCATCGAAAAAGGAGATCATGGAGTAAGAGGACCCGGTTAGACGCAGCATCTCGTCTGCCACGAACCTGCCCAGCTCCTTTGAGTCGCTGAAGGCATTGGCCCTATCGCACAGGCTCCTAAGGCTCTCACAAGGCATCCTGCATGCTTCCCCCGTTAATCTAAGGCTTAACTTCTGGATAACAGAAGGGGGATGGGCTGTCAACCCATCCCCCTTGCAATTCGAAGGATAATCTGTAGCTGCTTTTTAGTGCATCATCCTGGCAAATATGGGGGCCAGGGTGAGGGAGACAACGGCCATGAGCTTGATGAGGATGTTCATTGAGGGGCCAGTGGTGTCCTTGAACGGGTCTCCCACGGTGTCACCCACAACGGCGGCCTTGTGGGCCTCAGAGCCCTTGCCACCGAAAAAGCCCTTCTCGATGTGCTTCTTGGCGTTGTCCCAGGCACCGCCGGCGTTGGCCATCATCACGCCCATGAGCACTCCAGAAAGGGTGGCACCGGCAAGCATTCCCCCCAGGGCCTCGGGACCAAGCACCAGGCCCACTATGACAGGAGAGATTATTGCACCTACGCCGGGAAGTATCATCTCTTTCAAAGAGTTGAGGGTTGCGATACGCACGCAGCTCTTGGGATCCGGCTTGGCCTTGCCCTCGAGAAGCCCAGGTATCTCGCGGAACTGGCGGCGTATCTCCTCCACCATGGCCATGGCTGCCTTGCCAACAGACCTCATGGTGAACGAGCCGAGCAGGAAGGGAATCACGCCACCGATGAATATACCTGCAACCACGTCTGCCTTTGTGACATCGATGCTCTTTAGACCCACCGAGCTGGAGTAGGCAGAGAAGAGGGCCAGGGCGGTCATTGCGGCAGAACCGATGGCAAAGCCCTTGCCTATTGCCGCGGTGGTGTTGCCCAAGGCATCGAGGCTGTCGGTGATCCTTCTGGTCTCGGGACCAAGCCCTGCCATCTCGGAGATTCCGCCGGCGTTGTCTGCAACGGGACCGTAGGCGTCAACGCTCATGGTGACACCAATGGTGCCCAGCATACCCACGGCAGTCAGGGCGATTCCGTACATGCCCGCACACTTGTAGGCCAGGAATATGCCGATGGCCATCAAGAGCACCGGTATTGCCACGCTCTCCATGCCCACGGCGAAACCGGTGATGATGTTGGTTGCGGCACCGGTCTTGGAAGCCTCGGCGATGTTAACGATGGGCTTGGCAGAGGTGTAGAACTCGGTGATGAGCCCGATGGAGATACCCACCAAGGTACCTATCACCAAAGCCCAGAAGACGCCCACGGGCATATCAAGGGCCTTGGTGAGGGGGTAGGCCGCCACCAGCAGCACGATGGCAGCAACGAAGGTTGCATACCTCAAGGCCGCCTGGGGGTTCATGTTCTTGAAGACCATCATGGAGAGAACGGCTATGATGGAGGCCACCAGACCAATCATCACCATGAGGATGGGATAGACCATCCAGTTGAAGGTCTGGGCTGCGCTCATGCCGGCGGTTGCGGCAATGGCGATACAGGCCACAATGGACTCCACGTAAGACTCGAAGAGGTCGGCACCCATACCGGCCACGTCACCAACGTTGTCACCAACGTTGTCTGCGATGACGCCGGGGTTTCTCGGGTCGTCCTCGGGAATCCCTGCCTCTACCTTACCCACCAGGTCTGCGCCCACGTCTGCAGACTTGGTGTAGATTCCGCCTCCCACCCTGGCGAACAGCGCCATGAAGGAGGCGCCCATGGCGAAACCGTTGAGAACACTGGGATCATGGGTTCCAAAGATGAGGAAGAAGACGCTGACGCCAAGAAGACCAAGGCTGGCCACCGACAGGCCCATGACAGAGCCGCTGAAGAAGGCCACCACCAGCGCCTTGTCCTGCCCAAACTCGTTGGCCGCCGCCGAGGTTCTCACATTGCCCCTGGTGGCGGCAGTCATGCCGAACACCCCGGCTATGGAAGAACAAATAGCACCCACGGCGAAGGCCACCCCTGTCCAGACGCCAATGAAGATGCCAAGAAGAATGCCAACCACCACTACGAAGATGGCAACGATCTTGTACTCCTGCTTCAGGAAGACCATAGCCCCTTCGTGGATCATGTCGGATATCTCTTTCATCACCTCGTTTCCAACGGGAAACTTGAGGATGTAGAGATAGATGAGACCGGCAACCACAAGGCCGATCACACCAAGAATCGGACCGTACACAACATACTCAGCCATTTCCTAACTACCTCCCTTAGCTACCGCGAGTTTTATCCAAGATTGATACTCGTGACCTAAATACGCTTTCTTCGAAAACACCCTACCCATCAACCCTGTCCTTCTCCTCACCTCCTCTCGTACCGTTCTCTTCCTTCCGGTTAACGACGTTCATTGCCCTGTTCATGCCCTCTCTCCACCACAACTCTACTGCCTCGGCCCCCCGCCTAACCAGGGGAATGAAGGACTCCATCTCGTCCTCGTCCAGGGGAGCAAGCAGGTAATAGGCCAGGTCGAGGGAGTCATCACCAGGCCTGCCCACGCCTATTCTCAACCTTCCAAAGTCAGAGGTACCCGCCTCTTCGACTATGGACTTCAGACCGTTGTGGCCTGCGGTTCCCCCTCCCATCTTCAGGCGCAACACCCCAGGGGGAAGGTCAACCTCGTCGTGCAAAACGAGAATCTCAGAGGGGGAGAAATCCCCCCTTTCAAGCCACTCTTTCACCGCGACACCGCTGCGATTCATGTAGGTTTGAGGTTTTACCAGCACCCCTTCCTCTCCCCCGATCTCCAGTTCGCAGAAGAGAGAGCCCTTCCACCGTTTCCAGGGGGCTTCATACAGCACGGCTATCAGGTCTGCAACCATCCATCCGGCATTATGCCTGGTGAACAGGTACTCGTGTCCCGGATTGCCCAGCCCCACAACCAGTTTCACGAAAAGGCTCTATTCTTCTGACTCTTCTGCCTCTATCTCTTCCTCTTCCTCTTCGCCCTCCTCCGCCTCGGCTACGGCAGGGGCGCTTACGATGGCCACCGGCTGGTCCATCTCTTCCAGGATCCTCACCTCTTCACCAACGGGAAGGTCCCTGACAAAAAGGGTGTCACCCTCCTCAAGGGAGGATATGTCAACCACTATCTCCTCAATGAGGTCTTTTGGGTAACACTCTATCTCTACGCTATCCATGAGCACCTCGAGGATGCCCCCGTGCTTCACCCCCACGGACTCACCCACAATCCTGATTGGCACCTCAAGGCGCAACAACTGCCCATAGGTCACCTCGTAGAAGTCCACGTGCAGGGGTTCGAGGCTTATTGGGTGAATCTGCACGTCCCTTATGATCACCTTGTGGGGCTCCTCACCCTCCAGCTCCAGGTCCCAGATGCGCACCTCTTCAGAGGCCTTCCTGAGCACCTTCAACACCCCCCTGGTATCCATATCCAGGGGAACGGGATCTATGTTCGGCCCGTAGAGCACCGCGGGCAGCCTCTTCTCTTTTCTCAACTTGCGGGCAACGCCCTTTCCGGTCTTATCTCGGCGCCTTGCCCTGAACACCAGCTTCTCTGTCTCTTCCATACCTCAGTTCTCCTCTCTCGTGTTGGAAACCTTGAATCAAAGAAAGAGCGAGCTTACAGACTCGCCCTTGTGTATCCTCTTTATAGCCTCTCCCACCAGGTTGGCCACCGACAGCACAGTGATAGGTGGACGCTTCACCTGGCGCATGGCGGCATTCAAGGGAATGGTGTTGGTAACTATCACCTCTTCGAGCCTCGAACCCGAGATGCGCTCTGCGGCGGGACCCGAGAAGACGCCGTGGGTGGCAGCAGCAACCGCCCCGGTGGCCCCAGACTTCAGCAGGGCCTCCACAGAGTTAACCAGGGTACCGGCGGTGTCTATCATGTCGTCCAGAAGAATCGCCTTTTTGCCTTTAACATCCCCTATCACGTTCATCACCTCAGAGACGTTGGCCTCTTCCCTGCGCTTGTCAATGATTGCAAGGGGCAAACCCATCTGCTTGGCAAACACCCTTGCACGCTCTACCCCACCTGCGTCAGGGGAGACCACCACCATCTCTTCTCCAGCATACCTCTGCGAGACGTAGTCGAGAAAGATGGGAAGCGCCTGCAGGTTGTCCACGGGGATGTCGAAGAAACCCTGTATCTGGCCTGCGTGCAGGTCCACTGTGAGCACCCGGTGGGTTCCAGCAGCCGAGAGCAGGTCTGCCACGAGCCTCGCTGTTATGGGCACCCTGGGCTGCACCTTGCGGTCCTGGCGGGCATAACCGTAGTAGGGAATCACGGCGGTTATCCTGTCTGCCGAGGCCCGTTTCAAGGCGTCTATCATCACAAGTAGTTCCATTAGGTTCTCGTCCACAGGGGTACATGTGGGCTGGACCACGAAAACGTCGTATCCCCGCACGTTCTCCAGTATCTGGACGTTCACCTCACCGTCGCTGAACCTGTTGACCTTGGCCTCGCCCAGCTCAATGCCAAGGTAGGCACAGACGTCCAGGGCCAGGCTCTTGTTGGCGTTACCAGAAAAGACCTTGATATCGAAAGACACCGTATATCTCCCTCCCTTAGCCTCTCAGGCCCGTCAAGCTGGGGTGGGAGGATTCGAACCTCCGAATAACGGATCCAAAGTCCGCCGCCTTGCCAGCTTGGCTACACCCCATCAAACACCCACTCAACAGCCCAGGCTGCAAAGCCACTCTCCCGGGCCCAGTTCACGGCATCGGCCCTCTCGCCTTCTCCCTGGAACACGCCGAAGAGAGAAGAACCGCTGCCGCTCATTCCTGCAAGCACCGCTCCCCTGGCCCTGAGCCCGTCAACAACATCACCCAGAACCGGGTACCTGTCGAACACCACGGCCTCGAAATCGTTAGAGGCAACCTGGGCCAAGGCTCTCAAGTCTCCCCTCTCGCAGGAGAGCGCCGCGATATTAGTTACGCCCCTATCCAGTGTCAAGCGTGGACTTATGGCGCCGTAGGCCCACGCCGTGCCAATCTCTATTCCCGGATTCACAACCATGGGAAAGGCGGTTAGCCCGTTAACAAAGGGCCTGAGAATCTCTCCCCTACCCTCCGCCACCGCCGCTGAGGGGCAGAAGAAGAAGGGAACGTCTGAGCCAACCATTGCGGCAATCTCTACCAGTTCCTTCAAAGAGAGGCCAAGCCCCCATAACCGGTTCAAGGCATAGAGGGTGGTGGCCGCATCACTGCTACCGCCTCCGAGTCCCGCGCCCCAGGGTATCTTCTTGTTAATGCTTATCCTCGCACCCGATTCAACGGAAAAACGGTCAAGCAAGAGAGAGGCGGCTTTGAACACGGTGTTTCTCTCGTCGCAGGGTATGGCAGTGGAAGACGAGGATAGCTCTAAAACTCCCCTGGGGGCCAGAGAGAACTCCAACCAGTCGCAGAGAGAGACCTTCACCATAACCGTGCTGATTTCGTGGTATCCATCGGGCCTCAAAGGGCCCACAAAAAGGGACAGATTGAGCTTGGCATAGGCAGGAAGGCGCAAAAAAGCCTCCCCTTGCTGACAACCACACATGGGTACCCCGAACATTATCGTTTGCCGGAACTGGCGGGGCCGATGGGACTTGAACCCACGACCTCTGGCGTGACAGGCCAGCGTTCTAACCGTGCTGAACTACGACCCCGCGTTCTCTCAATGGTAGGCGGAACAGGATTTGAACCTGCGACCCCCGGTTTGTAAGACCGGTGCTCTCCCCCTGAGCTATCCG
>CAZQJB010000044.1:0-9627 GCA_964593115.1 uncultured Aquificales bacterium | reverse complement strand
AGGGAAAATAGCCTGTTCCAGCGCTCCTCCAGGGCATCGTCGTGGGGCATGGTGTCGAATTGGGGAAAGCGGGATAGGTGAACGCTCTCCTCACGCTCGCCAGGGATGAACTCCCATGCCTCCTCGGCGGTGAAGGCCAGTATGGGAGAGAGCATGGTCACTATGCCCTTGAGCATGGGCAGAAGGGCGGTCTGCACAGAGCGCCTCTCACGCGACTCCTTGCCGCAGATGTAGAGGCGCTCTTTCACCACGTCCAGGTAGATGGAAGAGAGGTCGATGGTGCAGAACCGGTGCAAGACGGTGAAGGCCTTGTGAAACCTGTAATCGTCGTACGAGTCCACCACCTCTTTCACCACCCGGCGGTAGCGGCAGAGTATCCACCTGTCCATCTCCTCCATCTCGTCCCAGGAAAGCCCGTCTTTTTCAGGGTCAAAGTCGTAGAGGTTGCCCAGAAGAAACCTTATTGTGTTTCTCACCTTACGGTAGGCGTCAACCAGGCCCTTGATGATGTTCTGCGAGATCCTCACGTCGTCGCTGTAGTCCTCGGCAGCCACCCACAGGCGCAGTATGTCGGCCCCGTACTTCTGGATTATCTCTTGGGGGGCGATGATGTTGCCAAGGCTCTTCGACATCTTCTTGCCCTCGCCGTCCACCACGAAGCCGTGGGTGAGCACCTCGCGGTACGGGGCGGCGTCGTGGGTGGCCACAGAGGCGATGAGGGTGCTCTGAAACCATCCCCTGTGCTGGTCGCTGCCCTCAAGGTACATGTCGCAGGGCCACTTTAGCCCCTCCCGGGCCTCGAGAACCGCGGTGTGGCTCACCCCTGAGTCGAACCAGACGTCCAGTATGTCGGTGCCCCGCCTGAAGCTGTCGTGGCCGCACGAGGGGCAGGTGAAGTCAGGGGGAATCAGCTCCTCGTCAGGGGCAGTGAACCACACGTCGGCCCCCTGTTTCTCCACCAGCCTCGCCACCCTCTCGAAGAGCTCGTTGCAATAGATGGCCGCCCCGCACTCCTTGCAGTAGAGCACGGTTATGGGCACGCCCCAGGCCCTCTGGCGCGAGATACACCAGTCGGGCCTCTGGGAGACCATCTCGCGGATGCGTATCCTCCCCCAGTCGGGCACCCAGCGCACACTGTCGATGGCCTTCAGGCAACGCTCTCTCAGCTTGTTGTTCTCCATGCAGATGAACCACTGGGGAGTGGCCCTGAATATCACCGGCTGCTTGCACCTCCAGCAGTGGGGATAAGAGTGGGTTATGGGCTCCTCCTTGATCAGGTAGCCCAGCTCGTCGAGAAGGGCGGTCACTTTTGGATTGGCATCCCACACCACCTCGCCCTGAAAGTGCGATACGGTGTCGTCTAACCTGCCCTGGTCGTCCACGGGATTGTAAACCTCGAGGCCGTATTGCAGTCCCGTAACGTAGTCCTCGAGGCCGTGGCCAGGGGCGGTGTGAACGCAGCCGCTTCCCTGCACCAGGGTCACGTAGTCTGCAAGTATCACCATACCCTCGCGGGGCTCAAAGGGATGGCGGTACCGCTTTCCCTCGAGCTCCCTGCCCTTCACCTGGCCCAACACCTTCCACTTTGGTATACCCGCCGCCTTCATCACCTCGTCCACCAGGCCCTCGGCCAGTATCCATGTCTCTTCCTTCTCCCTGTGGTTAACCTGAACGGCGGCGTAGGTGTACTGTGGATGCACGGCTATGGCCAGGTTTGCAGGCAGGGTCCAGGGGGTGGTGGTCCAGATCACGAAGTAGGTAGGGGTATCCCCCAAATCGGGGAAAAGCCCTGAAAGCCCGTCCCCGGCGGGAAACTTCACGTAGATGGAGGGCGATGTGTGATCGCCGTACTCAACCTCTGCCTCTGCAAGGGCGGTCTCGCACTCTATGCACCAGTAAACGGGCTTTAACCCCTCTTCCACCAAGCCGTTCTCGAAGCAGCGGCCAAGCTCGCGCACTATGCAGGCCTCGTAGGCGTAGTCCATGGTGATGTAGGGGTTCTCCCAGTCACCAACCACTCCCAGGCGCTTGAACTCGTCCCTCTGGATAGAGATGAACCTGTCGGCGTACTCCCTGCATAGCCGGCGAATCTCGGCCTTGGGCATCTCCCTCTTCCTGGGGCCGAGCTCCTTCTCCACCTGGTGCTCGATGGGGAGGCCATGGCAGTCCCACCCAGGGACGTAGTTGATGTCGTAGCCCTCGAGCACCTTGAACCTGTTGATGATGTCCTTGAGCACCTTGTTCAAGGCGTGGCCCATGTGTATGTGGCCGTTGGCATAGGGGGGGCCGTCGTGGAGAACCCAAAGGGGAGAGCCCTTTCTCGACTGGCGTATTCGCCTGTACAACCCCATCTCTTCCCACCGTTTCAGTATCTCGGGTTCCCTTTGGCTCAAGCGGGCCTTCATGGGAAAATCGGTCTTCGGAAGATTCAGGGTATCCTTGTAGTCCATGGTCGTCTCTCCTCCTTAAAAAGCGGCTCGGCCTCAGTGGAAACACCACCGGGGAATCGCCTGTGGATGGCCGCCCTTTAACACCGCCTACTTCAGGGTGTCAAGGTAAAGAAGGCTGGCCAACAGGTCGTCAACGGTGTGGGCCTCGATGGTGAGAACAGGTGGGGGATTCAGGGTGCAAGACCACCTGATCGCCTGGCGCAGGGGGGCGTTTCCCTTGCCCAGGGCCAGGTGGTCGTCGTTACCGCCGTCGTTGTCGTGGATGTGCAGCTCGAAGACCCACCTGCCCAGGGCATCAAACCATTCACCAAGGGGCTTCTTGCCGAAGACGTTGAAGTGGCCCACGTCGAAACAGCAACCAATACCAGGGTGATTGGCCCTTTCGAGAAGGCCCCTCAGCGGCCCCGGCTCCCTGTCGAATATGTTCTCAACCGCCACCCTTGTGTGGAAGGTGAAGGAGTCGATGAAGACGTTCAGGGCCTCGGCGGTGCGTTTCTGCCACTCCTCCAGTTGCTCCTGGTAGAAGCAGCTGTTGTACCCCGGGTGCACCACCACAACCCTTGGGGCCACCAGCTCAATCAGGGGAACAAGCTGTAACCACCGGTCTATGCTCACCTTGCGTATCCACGGGTCTGCGCTTCCGGGGCTGAGGTCCATGAAGGGGGCGTGTATGGTGAAGGGTGTTCCACCTCTCACCATGGGCAATAGAAGGTCATTGAGCTGCGAGGCCGGGGTGGAGTCCAGCTCTTTGGCGGATAGGTACAGCTCTACCCCCACCCCGTTCTCACCTATCCTCTCAACGGCCTCCTGGTAGTTGGCGGTTAGAAACCACCAGGGCACGTGAACGTGCACCCTCTCCCTCATGGCAAAATGGCCCTACGGCAGCAGTGGGCACAAGTCAAGGTCAGAACCCGCCCTCTTCACCCACGTCCACAAGCCCTCCAGGAGGAGAAGCGTAAGGAACAAGCCGGGCCTCTTGTGCAGGATCTATCTGGTCAGACATCTCGAGGGCCATGCGCGTAGCCACGAGGTTGATGGCCTCTCCCAAAGAGACCCTCTGGTTCAGCTCTACGCTGCTCCACCTGTCACCCTTCGAGAACACCGTTAGCCTCGCAAGACCCGGCCCCGATTCTTGCCTTGTATCGGGGTGGTTCTCTACCACCCCAAGAAAACTCATCTTTGCCACCAACCTGTAGCCCCTTTGGGTCTTGAGCAGGTCGAGCCTGTGAAAGAGGATTATGGTGTCGGCCCCGCTGTTGGCCAGCAGCCTCAGGGTCTTCTGCGAGCCGTCGTAGTACCTCACCTGGGGCAGGTAAACCACGTTAAGCATCTGCTGGAAATTGAGGGTCTCCTCCATTTTGGCCAACAGCTTCCACTGGGTGTCAGTGGGGGGCGAGTCTGTAAGAAGCATCACGCTGTAGGTGTGTGGCAGGCGTATGGGCTCCATTCTCTGCACCTCCATGGTAGAGGCACACCCCCATAGGGAGAAAGCCACCACAACCGCCAGCAGTCCCCTTGCGCTTTTTCGCATTCTACCCTCCTTTTACCTTCCAGTTCCAAATATGGGCGGCCCCGGCGGCATTGCAAGGGCAAAGCTTGCCTGGAAAGGCAGAAGGATTAGATTTATGCGAAACGCAGAGAACCGCAAGGAGAGAACGGGATGAGAGACGACACCAGGTACGTGGTGATACTGGGCGACGGTATGTCCGACAGGCCCTTGCAAGAGATTGGGGGCAAGACCCCCCTTGAGGTGGCAAGAACCCCCAACATGGACAGGCTTGCAAGCCAGGGTACCTGCTGCTGGGTGCAGACGGTGCCCCAGGGAATGCATCCTGGCAGCGACGTGGCCAACCTGTCGGTGATGGGCTACGACCCCCAACGTTTCTACACCGGCAGGGCCCCAATAGAGGCGGCCAGCATGGGGGTGGAGCTGGGGGAAGGCGACATTGCATTCAGGTGCAACCTGGTCACCATCGAGAACGGGGTGATGGCAGACTACAGCGCAGGACACATCACCAGCGGCGAGGCGGCAGGGCTCATCGAGAGCCTGCAAGATGAACTGGAAGACCAGCGGTTCTCCTTTCACCCCGGCGTGAGCTACCGGCACCTGATGGTCTGGAGGGGCGGCAAGAGCGGCATGGAGTGCACGCCTCCCCACGACATCTCTGACCAGCCGGTGAAACCCCACCTGCCCCGGGGCGAGGGCAGCAAGGAGCTGCTGGAACTGATGGAGAAGGCACGGGAGATATTGGAGAACCATCCGGTGAACCAGAGACGCAGAGAAGAAGGAAAGAATCCCGCCAACTCCGTCTGGTTCTGGGGGCAGGGGCCCCGTCCCTGGCTGCCCCCATTCAGCGAGAGGTTCGGCCTGGATGGAGGGGTGATCTCGGCGGTGGACCTGGTGAAGGGGATAGGGGTGCTGGCAGGGTTAAGGCCCGTCTCGGTGCCCGGCGCCACCGGTTACATCGACACCAACTACCAGGGCAAGGTGGATGCCGCGGTGGAGCTGCTAAAGGAGCATAGGTTCGTTTACATCCACGTGGAGGCCCCTGACGAGGCGGGTCACCAGGGCAGCGTAGAGACCAAGGTGCAGGCAATAGAGGATCTGGACTCGAAGGTGGTGGCACCCCTGGTGGAATGGGCAGAGAGGTGCGGCCACAGGGTGCGCATACTGCTAACCCCTGACCATCCAACGCCAATAGAGCTAAAGACCCACTCGCCAGAGGCGGTGCCCTTCGTCATCTGGGACAGCAAGGTTCCCGTGAAAGGGGCGGAGCACTACAACGAGAGGGCCTTCGAGCATCTCAAGCCCTACACTCTCGAGCCCGGCTTCAAGGTGATGTACCTGCTCACACAAAAGATCTGCACCAACTGCGCCGCTGGCTGCGGGGGGCAGTAAAAGACCGCTCCAATGGTAGGGGCGGAGAGGGCAGCAACGGCATCACGGCCCGCCAATGGGCTATTCAGACGCCCTCTCTTGCCGCATCTGGTGGAGAATCGAGAGCAGGGCCTCCCTCTTGAAGGGCTTCTTCATGAAACGAAGCCCCTTATCTGAAAGCCTTTCGGCCACATCCTGAGAAAGGGCATAGCCACTCACCAGCACCACCCCTGCATTGGGAGCCTTCTGCAGAAGCTCCATGGCGAGCTCCTCGCCGTTGCCATCGGGCAAGGAGAGGTCGATCACTGCAAAATCCACCGGGATACTTTCAAGCACCTCCCTGGCCTCCCGGCAGTCCAAGGCAAAGCGCACCGTGTAACCACCGGCATCGAGAACCGCGCACAGCATCTGTCCAAGGTCCTCCTCGTCCTCAACCACCAGAACCGTCTCCCCTGCACCCCGGGGCATCTCTCTCTTCTTTTTCTCACCCTTACCCTTCACGGCATCGCCGTTGCCGGCTGGCAGGTAGATGTGAAAGGCCGTGCCCCTGCCCTTCTCTGACTCCACCTCGATGCAGCCACCCTGCCCCCTCACCATGCCGTAAACCACAGACAGGCCAAGACCCGTCCCCTTGCCCACCTCCTTTGTGGTGAAGAAGGGATCGAATATCTTGTCAAGCAGCTCTGGCTCGATACCCTCACCGCTGTCCCACACCGTCAACCTGGCGTACCTGCCGGGAACAGCCTCGGGGATCTGCTTGCACTGGGCCTCGGTTAGCTCTACGTTCTCCGTCTTGAACATCAGGGTACCGCCATTGGGCATGGCATCGCGGGCATTGAGGGCAAGGTTCATTATGGCCTGCTCTACCGCCCCCTCGTTGGCCTCAACCACCCACAGGCGGGGCTCAAGCTCGACCCTGATTGCAACATCTTCGCCTAAAAGCCTCTCGAGCATGGCGGCCATGCGCTGCACAACAGAGTTCAGGTCGAGGGGCTCTTTCGAACTCTCCTTCTTGCGGCTGAAGAAGAGCATCTGGCGGGTAAGGCCCACGGCCCTGTCACAGGCCTGTTGCGAGCGCTCAAGGTACTCCCTTGCCTCAACGGCATCCTCTGGTAGCTCAAGCTGTGCAAGCTCGATGTAACCCAGCACCGCGGTGAGCACGTTGTTGAACTCGTGGGCTATGCCCCCTGCAAGCACCCCCATGGCCTCCATCTTCTGGGCCTGGGCCATGGTGGCAAGGGCCTCTTCCTTCTCTCGCTCCGCCTCTTTCAGCTCGGTGATGTCCCTGCCGATCACCACAAGGGCCTTCCGCCTGCCGTCTTCGTGAAAGATAGGGACCTTTATCACGTCGTAGGTGCGGGGCGTGCCGTAAGGGCCAGGAATCACCTCTTCGCTCCTAAAGAGCCCCCCTCTCTCCCAGGCCTGCAGATTGGTCTCTTGGCAGTGCAAGAACGCATCACGGAAAACGGGATCGGTTAGCTCTGCCACCTCGCAGTCCCTCTTTCCCCTGTAAGAGTCGCGTGGTAGCTTGAAAACCTTCAAGGCACTCTCGTTGGCCTCGATCCACCTGCCCTCGCCGTCCTTGAAGATTATGAAGTCGGGAGACGCATCGATGAGGGTGCGCAGCCGCTCGTTCACCTCCCTCAGGCGGTTCTCAAGCTCTTTTCTGGGGGTGATGTCAACCGCCATGTGAATGTACCTCTCAGGTCGGCCATCGGGGCCTAACACCGGCGAGCAGGTTACCCAGAAGGTGCGGTCCAGGGCCTCCACGTACATCTCTCCCTCGAAAAGGTCTCCCTCTTTCAACTTCTCTTTCAGAGAAAGCAGGGAGACCAGGGGACAGGATGGAGGGGGCTCGTCAGAGAGATGCATCAATTCGTAGCACCTCTTGCCCACCAGGTCCTCCCTGTGGCACCCCATGGCCCTCTGTGCAACGGCGTTCACCTCGAGAATATTGAAGTTATTGTCGAGAACGAAGGCGGGATTGCCCAGGGCGTTGAACACCGCCTTCCAGTCCTCCTCCAGTCGCCTTAACCTGGAGGCCATCTCGGCCTCTCTCTCTCTTCTGTGCAGAATGCTCCGCACCGTGGCGGCAAGGCGCATGAAGTGCTTGGGAGACTTCAGTATGTAGTCGTCAAGGCCGTTCTTCATGGCCTCAACGGCGATCTCTTCGCTGCCGGTGGCGGTGAACATCACCACTGGAAGCTCGGGGTCTCTCTCTTTAACCCTGCGGAGCACGTGGAGTCCGTCGGTCCACTTGAGCTGGTAGTCTGTGATCACAAGGTTAAAACCAGAAAGCTCGCCAAGGGCCTCGTCAAACCCCGCCTGGTCGGTGACCTCCACAATATCCAGGTCACCCACCTCTTTGGACAACGACCTGACGGTGAGCAGCCTGTCCTGGGGGTCGTCGTCCAGAAGCAGCACCCTCGCCCGCTTCACTCCCTCAGCCATGATATCACCCCCTCACACCCATTCGCCTTCTCAATCCACCCTGGGCAGACGATTCAGAATAAGCCAGTACATGCCCAGGGTCTTCACCATCTGGATCAGCTCGTCGAAAGAGACGGGCTTCACCAGGTAAGAGTTGGCCCCCTTCTCGTACGCCCTGTAGATGTCCGGAGTCTGGTTGGACGAGGTGAGCACCACCACGGGTAGCCTGCCTATCCGGGACTGCCCCCTTAGCCATTCGAGCACCTCGAACCCAGAAACCCCTGGCAGCTTCAGGTCGAGCAGCATCAAGACCGGCATGGGGTAGCGCTCCCTGTTGCCGTAGTCGCCATCCCCCTCAAGGTATGCCATGGCATCCTCGCCCCTGGAGACCACCATTAGGGGATTAACGATTTCAGCCTTTTCGAAGGCTCTCTTCACGAAGAAGGCATCGTCGGGGTTGTCCTCAACCAGCAGTATGGCCTTTCCACCAGATAGTCCTTCAACCATCACTCCTCCACCTGTAACTCAAACCAGAACCTGCTGCCCTTTCCAGGAGCGGACTCAACCCCCACGCTACCGCCCATGCGCTCTACCCCTCTTTTCACTATGGCAAGGCCAATCCCTGTTCCCGGGTAGGCCTCTATGCCGTGCAGCCTCTCGAATATGCGAAAGATCCTGTGGGTGTGCCTCTCTTCTATGCCTATGCCGTTGTCCTCGAACCAGAACCTGAGCCGCCCATTCCGCCTCTCTGCAAAGATTCTTACCATGGGCTTCACACCCTTCTCAACAAACTTTATCGCATTTCCAAGAAGGTTTGAGACCACCTGCTCCAAAACGGTCTTGTTGCCCTGCACCCATCCCAATGGATACTCCACCTCAACCTGTGCCCCCCTCTTGGCCAGCTCTTCTCCGAGACCCTCAATCACCCCCTTAACCACCTCGTCCATGTTCACCTCGCCCAGCTTAAGCTCACCCTTGGCCACCCTGGTGTACCTGAGAAGGTCCTCTATCAGCCTGTCCATCCTGCGGGCAGCGGCCACTATCCTCTCCACGTAATCGCGAGCAAGGGGGGGCAACCCCCTGCCAAAGTCCTCCTCGAAGGCCATGGCAAAGCCCTCCATGGCCCTCAAGGGGGCCCTGAGGTCGTGGGAGACCGAATAGACGAAGGCCTCGAGCTCCTTGTTGGTCTCTTCCAGCCTTCCGGCAAGCACCTCCAGCTCCTCCACCTTCTTGTTCAGTTCCCTAGTGCGCAGCACCACCTGCTCCTCGAGTTCCTGGGCGTGCTCTCTCTCCCTCTCAAGAAGGAGAACCATCTCGATGCCAAGGGCAAGCTCACCGGCAAGGGACTCAAGAAAAGACCCCATGGGCTCGAAGGAGACCACCTCTCTCCACCCCAAGCCTAAAACCCCTATCCGTACATCCCCCCTCACCACGGGCAGGGCCGCAAAGGACCTGATGCCCATCTCGCCGCAGTGAGAGGACCTGAGCCTTGGGTCCTCCTGCATGTCACTGCAGAACCTGGGGGCGTTACCGGCAAGGGCGGCACCGCACAGGCACTCCCCCAGGCCAACTGTGACGTGGGAGCAGGCCAGCTCTCCCTCTATCTTGAAGAACTTTGCAGTAAGCCCCCCCTCTCCCTCGAGAAAGAGGACCACCAATGAGGCCTTCGTGTGGTTATGGATGGCAGGAAGCACCCTGTTCATGGCATCGGTAAGGGTGCGGCTGGAAGCCAGCATGATGCCCACCTCGTGGAGCACCCTCATCT
This sequence comes from uncultured Aquificales bacterium, assembly GCA_964593115.1. Taxonomy (GTDB): domain Bacteria; phylum Thermosulfidibacterota; class Thermosulfidibacteria; order Thermosulfidibacterales; family JALWSI01; genus JALWSI01. The sequence goes on along the minus strand of CAZQJB010000044.1, from coordinate 104 downwards.
CCTCCATGCGCCGACTCTGGTCCCTCTGGAGCTCCAGTTGGGGGGTTATGTCCAGCACCGTTCCCATCACGGCAAGCACTCCCCTGTAGTTGACCAGTACACCT
>CAZQJB010000043.1:3186-5686 GCA_964593115.1 uncultured Aquificales bacterium | reverse complement strand
GGCGGTGTTGGTGGCTGCCAACGCCTCAAAGGACGTTCGAGAGGGAATAGACTTCTTTCCGCTGGTGGTGGAGTACAGGGAGCGTGCCTACGCCGCGGGAAAGATACCTGGTGGGTTCTTCAAGAGGGAGGGAAGGCCCACCGACCAGGAGATTCTGTCTGCAAGGCTGATAGACAGGCCAATAAGGCCCCTTTTCCCCAAGGGGTTCAAGAACGAGGTACAGGTGATTGCCCTGGTGGTCTCGTCTGACGGGCATGTCTTTTCTGACGTGCCTGCCCTCATCGGGGCATCGGCGGCCCTCTGCCTTTCGTCCATTCCCTTTGCAGGTCCAGTGGGGGCGGTGCGCATTGGCATGGTGGACGGCGAGTTCGTGGTGAACCCCACCCTGGAGCAGGTAGAGGAGGGCAGGTTGAACCTGGTTGTTGCAGGTACCGACGAGTCCATCGTGATGGTGGAGTCTCATGCCAAAGAGCTCTCCGAAGAAGATATGCTCAAGGCACTTGCCCTTGCCCACGACGAGATAAAGAAGGTGGTGGCCCTTCAGAAGGAGCTCTTCGAGGGCATTGCCAAGGATAAGATGGAGTTCGAGGATCACCAGGTGCCCCAGGAGTTGAAGGACGAGGTGATGGATAAGGTGGGTGCCCGGATGAGGGAGGCCATGGCCACCGTGGAGAAGAAGGCCAGGGAGGCCGCCCTTGAGGCACTGGCCGATGAACTTGTATCCGGATTGGGAGAAGATGAGGATCCTGCCCCTATCCTGGAGGCCTTCCACGAGGTGGAGCGTGACCTCATGCGCCGCATGATACTGGAGGAGGGCAAGAGGGTGGATGGCAGGGGGTTGAAGGATATCAGGCCCATCACCTGCGAGGTGGGGGTGCTGCCCAGGGCCCATGGCTCTGCCCTCTTCACCAGGGGAGAGACCCAGGCGCTGGTCACCACTACCCTGGGAACCTCGGGGGAGGAGCAGATGCTGGACAACCTGGTGGGTGAGGACTCCAAGTCTTTCATGGTGCACTACAACTTTCCACCCTTTTCGGTGGGAGAGGTGCGGCCAATAAGGGGGGTTTCGCGCAGGGAGGTGGGCCACGGCAACCTGGCCGAGAAGGCCCTCTCTGCGGTGATTCCCGACAATTCAGAGGAGTTCCCCTACACCATTAGGGTGGTGTCGGACATCCTGGAGTCCAACGGCTCGTCCTCTATGGCCACGGTGTGCGGTGGCACCCTGTCGCTCATGGATGCAGGTGTGCCCATCTCGTCCCCGGTTGCGGGTATCGCCATGGGGCTGGTGCTTGAGGGGGAGAGTTACGCGGTGCTCTCTGACATCCTTGGTATGGAGGACCACCTTGGAGACATGGACTTTAAGGTGGCGGGCACCGATAAGGGCATAACCGCCCTTCAGATGGACATCAAGGTTGGTGGCATAACCCAGGAGATAATGAGAGAGGCCCTGATGCAGGCCCACGAGGGACGCCACTTCATTCTTGGCAAGATGAGGGAGGCGCTGGAGCGCCCCAGGGAAGAGATCTCTCCTTACGCCCCGCGCATCGTCACCATCCAGATAGACAAAGAGAAGATCAGGGACGTGATCGGCCCTGGTGGTAAGACAATAAGGGGCATCACCGAGCAGACCGGGGCAAAGATAGAGATAGACGACACAGGCAGGGTGGCCATAGCGGCGGTGGACATGGATGCCGTTGAGAAGGCAAAGGCCATCATCGAGAACCTGGTGCGCGAGTTCGAGGAGGGCGACGTGGTGACCGGCGTGGTGAACCGCATCGAGGACTACGGGGTCTTCGTGGAGCTGTCTCCAGGCAAAGACGGCCTGCTCCACATCTCTCAGGTGAGTGCCGACAGGGTGCGTGACATCAGGGAGCACTTCGGCCTTGGTGACCAGGTAACGGTGAAGATTATGGGCATAGACGAGATGGGAAGAATAAAGCTGACCCGCCGTGGGCTGACGCCTATCTTTCCGCAGGACGCCCCTGAGAAAGAGACGAGGCCCCCGCGCAGCGGCCCTGGGGGCAGGGGAGGTCACAGTCGCCGTGACGACAGGGGAGACCGCCGTCCAAGAAGGGACGACCGTAACAGGCACCGGTGAACTGGGATGTAGAGAACCGCCGCCTTAATAGCGGCGGTTCTTAGTCTGGTCTGTATTCTGTTTCCACTCTTTTCGGTATCTTGTTCTCGGCATGCCATGTTAGCAAGTGCCTAAATTTCCTACTTTTGGACTGACCATCGTATTCAAGGAACCCTGGTTGTTCTTGCATGACCATGCCTGTTGCTTGGGTCTTTTCTTGTCTTGAGTTGATGTTACTGTTAGGATTGGGGTTCTTGATGGCCTGGTGGTGTGGAACCAATGGGCCCTGGTTTCCGGCGCTGCCTCATAGTACCAGCATAGAGTCTCCGTACGAATATACCTTGAATCCTTCCTCCACCGCCCTCTGATATGCCTTGAGCACCAACTCCCTGCCACCCAGGGCGCATACCAGCATCAGCAGGG
>CAZQJB010000043.1:0-3086 GCA_964593115.1 uncultured Aquificales bacterium | reverse complement strand
TATGCCTTGAGCACCAACTCCCTGCCACCCAGGGCGCATACCAGCATCAGCAGGGTGGAGCGGGGCAGGTGAAAGTTTGTTACCAGGTGGTCGATCACCTTGAAACGGTGGCCGGGGTAGATGAACAGGTCTGTCCAGGCAGAGGTGGAACTTACCATTCCGCCGGGGTCGGCGGCGCTCTCCAATGCCCTTGTGACCGTGGTGCCCACGGCGATCACGGGTATGCCCCGCTCTTTTGCAAGGTTCACCTTCTGGGCGGTGTCTGGGGGGATGGTGAAGAACTCCTCCTCCATCTGGTGCTCCTCAACCCTTTGGGTCTTGACCGGTTTGAAGGTGCCCGGCCCCACGTTAAGGGTGATGTAGGCAATCTCTATCCCCATCTCCTTTAGTGTGCGTAGCATCTCGTCTGTGAAGTGGAGCCCTGCGGTAGGGGCCGCCACTGCCGTGCCTTTTCGGGCAAACACGGTCTGGTACCTCTCTTCGTCCTCTGCCGATGGGGGACGCTTGATGTATGGGGGCAGGGGGACCTCTCCCGCCCTTTGCAGTGCCTGGTTTAACGGTATGCCGTGGTTGGCGGAAAACCTGACTATTCGCCTGCCCGAGGGGAGAATACCCTGCACTGTAGCTGTCACCGCTGTGCCCTTCTGTTCACCCAGTAACAGCCTGTCCCCCTCTCTCCAGGCCCGGCCGGGCTTGACAAGGCATTCCCAGGTGTCCCTTGAGAGCTGGTGCACCAGAAAACACTCAACCTTTCCCCCCGTCTCCCTTCTTCCCAGCAGCCTTGCCGGGATCACCCTGGCGTCGTTGAGCACCATCAGGGCAGGGGAGGGTAGAAAGCTGGGAAGATCCTGGAACCTTGCCGGCACGATGCTGCCCTCTTTGCGGTTCACCACCATTAACCGGGAGCCCCCGCGCTCCCTTGGCGGGTGCTGGGCAATGAGATTGGAGGGTAGCTGGTAGGTGAAGAGACCTACATCCATGAACCGTTTAATAGCCCTTCTATGTATGCCCGTATCTCTTGTGCCATCTCAGGGTGTTTCAGTGCCCAGTAGATCTGTGACTTTATCCATCCCGCCTTTGTGCCGCAGTCCAGGTACTTGCCCTTGAAGACGATGCCGAACACGCCCTCGTCCCTCATGGTTGCGATAAGGGCGTCGGTGAGCTGGATCTCGCCCAGGGCCCCCTTGCCGGATTCCTGGATCTTATCGAAAACCGTGGGCGTGAGAATGTAGCGGCCCACTATGGCGAGGTTGGAGGGGGCCTTATCCAACGGGGGCTTTTCAACCATGGTGGTTATTTTGAACACGCCTTCTTCTACCTCTTCTCCTGCTGCTATCCCGTAACGGGAGACCTGGTGGTCGGGAACCTCCATAAGTCCGATGACGGAGCGCTGGTGTTTATCCCATACCCGCATCATCTGGGCCAGCACCGGCACCTCGGCGTCCACCACGTCGTCTCCCAGCAGCACTGCGAAGGGTTCGTCACCCACAGCTTCCCTGGCGCACAACACCGCGTGTCCCAGGCCAAGGGCCTCCCTCTGGCGCACGAATATGCAGGTTGCCATAGAGGATATCTTCTTGATCTCGGCGAGTTCCCGGTCTTTCCCCTTTTGGGATAGAAATAGCTCCAGTTCGGGAGACGAGTCGAAGTGGTCTTCTATGGCCCTTTTGCCCCTGCCAGTGACGAAGACCATGGTCTCTATGTTAGAGGCTGCAGCCTCTTCCACCGCGTACTGGATCACTGGCTTGTCCACCAATGGAATCATCTCTTTGGGGGACGCCTTAGTGGCGGGCAGGAACCGTGTTCCCCAGCCTGCAACTGGAAAAACTGCCTTTCTGACCTTCTTCATGGTTTCTCCCTTTTTCAGTTTAGCTGCACCACACCGTTCTGTTTTATCCGGAGTAGAAAGGGCATTCTTAATGGTTTTCCCGTATCAGAGAATCCCACCATTCCGGTTATTCCCCTGAATCTCACCTTGGATAGGGGGGTGTTCATGCCGCTCTTGTACCAGGTCACCAGCGCCATGGCGGCGTCGTATGCCTGGGCTGCAAGGGCAGAGGGGTAGGTCTTGTACTCTTTCAGGTACCTTACAATGAACTCCTGGACTGGAAGGTAGAGAGAGGCCTTTGAGAAGGTGTTGCTGAACAGCACCGTTGTGGTGTCGTCTTCTGAGATGTAAAGATGTGGTGTCATGGCCCAGAGGGATACCCCCATCACCGTGATGCCCTCGAACTCGTGGTAGGCTATCTGGGGTATGATCAGCCTTGCGTCCTCCCAGGCAGATGGCAGAAAGAGCAACTGGGGCACATTGTTGTGCTGCTCCATCTCGTCGAACATGTTGGTGAAGTCTATTGTTCCCTGGGGATAAGACCTGTAGAGAACCACGGTTCCTCCCAGCTTTTCCCAGGTGCTCTTGAACGAGCTTGCCATAACCCTGCCGAAGGGTATGTCGGGATAGATGATACCGGCAGTTGAGAGGTGGAGTTCCCTCCCGGTTCGCGCGGCGAAGTCTGCCTCCTGGTCAAGGAGGTAAGAGGTAGAGAACAGCATGGGGCTTATGCCCACGAGGAAGGGTACCCTGACGAAGGGGGTCACCAACGGGATAGACATCTTCTCTATTTCAGGAGCCACCTTCTGAATGGCAAAAGTCTCCATTCCTCCCACTATACCAACGAGATTCTTGGTTTGAAGCAACTCTTCCACATTGTCAGACTCCACCACCCCCAGCCCCCCCGTCTTTGCCGCAAGACGCGTCCCCCTTGACACATCTTGGCACAGGGTGGGGAAAGAGCTGTTTTTTGGTAACCATATTCCTATTACAGCGCTGTTGGTGGCGTTGTATGCGCTCTTCTCGTTCGCCTTCTGGGCAAGGTACTCGGGGGGCAGGGTTTCGTACCCCCCTGCCTCGTTAGAGGGCGGCCTATTTTCTTCTCCAACATACTGGACTGGTGCCTGGGTTTCGTTGTTGATGGCCGTATTGTTGGCGGTTTGAGTTTTCTGGTTTGACCAACTGGGCTGTGAAGAGGGCTGGTAAGAGAGTATCTCGAGCAGCTTCTTGTAGCTCTCCATCTGTAGGGACGATAGCC
>CAZQJB010000042.1:0-9829 GCA_964593115.1 uncultured Aquificales bacterium | reverse complement strand
GGGTTGCGGGCTCTGCTATTCCCATCTCTTTTCTGAACCCCTCTGCCTCCTCTAGAGGGAGTTCGAGTATCTCGGTCTCGAGCTTGGCGTGCACCTCTACCAAGGGTATCCCTTGCGGCAGTCTCAATGATGCAGGGTGTGACGACTCGTCGCTGTTCAGCACCACTATGCAGGGCTTGGCCGAGAGAAAGGCGTAGCCCTTCATCTGCGGTTCGTCGAGAAACCCTGCGCTCCTAAGGGCCTTCTGGTTATCCAGTATCTCTCTGGCCCTTTTCAGCAGCTCTAACTCTAATGGGTCTCCCCTTTTGCCCTTGGTGAGCTCTCTTGATAGCCGGTCTATTCTTTTTTCAACCATCATCAGGTCAGCTAAGATAAGCTCCTCCTCGAAGGCGTCGAACTCCCCTTGGGGATTCGGTGGCTCACCGGCCCTCTCAAAGTTTCTGACCACGTGAACAAGGGCATTCACCTCGTTAAGGTGATGAATAAGGTACTCCAGCTCCTTCTCTTTAGAACCCCCGTGGGATGCGGCCCCCTCGGCGAGGTCAATGTACTGTACCTGGGCGTAGGTGGTCTTCTTGGGGTTGTAGATGGAAGAGAGCGCATCCACCCTTGGGTCTGGCACCTGCACCACCGCCAGGTTGGGCTCTTGTTTGCCCTTATGGTGTTCCTTTACGCCCAGGCTTCCCGTGAGCGCAGAAAATACGGTGCTCTTTCCAGACAGGGGCAGTCCCACTATGCCTATCTTCAGGCCCATGAGGCTCAGTTCGAGGTGGTGTCTGGTGGAGAGACTATTTGCAGCTTTCCCTCTTTCACCTGCATGATTAAGAGCTTGTGGGGATTCTGGTTGGTGTATCCCCTGAAGTCGGCAAAGTTCACCGGCCCGAACACGGTCTCCATGTTGGTGTCTATCAGGGCCTTCTTCAGGCTCTCCCTGCACACGAGAAACCCGCCGGTGCAGTTTGCCCTCTTCATGGCATCAAAGAGGACCTGGGTGGCGGCGTAGGCCTCGGCTGACAGGTAGTTGGGCTCTGTTTCGTATCTCTTCTTGAAGGCATCTACGAATCCCTTTGCCTGGGGCCAGGGTACAGAGGGATACCATTGAGTTACGGTTACCAGCCCCTCTGCCGCGCCCTGCTGGGCCTTCAGGAAAGAGGGCATAGAGAACCCGGCCCCGGCCCCCAGCAGCACCTTTGGCTTGTAGTTGGCCTCTTTCAACCACCTGAGAATGCGCAGGCCATCCTCCTGGTTGCCAACTATCATCAACACCTCTGGTTTCACCTTTATCACCTTGTCTGCTGCCTTGCGGCCCTTGTCGGCAAAATCGACGTTCTCGTTTGCAATCACCTTCAACTTCAGAGACCTGGCCCTGTCCTCTGCAAAGTCAGTGAACCTGCGCCCGAAGGGTGAGTCCTCGTAGATGAATCCTATGGTCTCTGGGCGGTGGGACCTGTTAACCGCGTAGTTCAGCAGGGTGTCGATGTACCAGCGAATGGGCGCGTTCAGCCTGAAGACGTACTCGAAGCCGAACCTCGAGAGGAGCTCCATGGGAGAGAAGGGGGAGATAAGCGGTATCTTGTGCCGCTGAGATACCCCAGCAAGAAAAGAGGTGCACTTTGAAGAGCTTCCGCCAATAAAGGCCACCACCTTGCCCCTGCTTAAACGCTTCACCGTCTTTCTCACCCAGTAGGGGTTGTCTGCGCATCCCACGTAAACGGGCTTTATGCTGAAGCTGTCGTTCTTCAGGGTTGAGAAGGCCAGTTGGTACCCCTTTTTCTGCCAGTTGCCGATGTATCCTCCGGCGAATATGCCCACTTTCAGCGTCTGGTTTCCTGCAGGGGCGGTGCCAAATAGCACGAGCACCAGCAAGACGGCCCCCGCCGAGGTTGCCAGGATCCTTGTCAATCTCATCTTTGGCCCCATCCTCCTCACATTCCCAGATAGACCTCTTTGATCTCTTTGTTCTCCAACAGCTCCTTTGATGGCCCCTCCATGGCTATTCGTCCCGTGGCCAGCACGTACCCGTAGTCTGAGTTTGAGAGGGCGAGGTAAACGTCTTGTTCCACTAAAAATATCGTGGTTCCCTCTTCGTGTATCTTCTTCACTATGTCAATAAGATCGTCCACTATTAAGGGGGCCAATCCCAGGGACATCTCGTCAACCAACAGCACCTTGGGATGTGCCATGAGACCACGGGCCATGGCAACCATCTGCTGCTCACCTCCAGAGAGGCTGCCTGCCTTCTGGTCTTTTCTCTCTTTCAGCTTGGGAAATATGGGGTAGATCATCTCTTCGAGATCCTTGCCAATATCTGGATCATCGATGCGACGGTAGGCCCCCATTAGCAGGTTCTCTTCTACTGTCATGTCTGGAAAGAGACGCCTGCCCTCGGGAACGTGTATTATGCCCATCTTCACTATCTCGTTGGGTTTCAGCCCTTGTATGGGTTTACCGTCGAATATGATCTCTCCGCTCGTGGGCTTGATGAGCCCCGAGAGGGTTCTGAGCAGGGTGGACTTTCCGGCACCGTTGGAACCCACCAGGGCCACTATCTTTCCCTCGTCCACGTTGAGACTGATGTCCCATAGCACCTGCACGTCTCCGTAGCCCACGTTCAGATCTCTTATCTCAAGCAGCATTTAGACCTCCCCCTCATCCCACCAGTTCCTTGTATCGTCTTCCAAGGTAGGCCTTGATCACCTCTTCGTCGTTCAACACCTCTTCAGGCGGACCGTCTGCTATCTTCACCCCGTGGCGCAACACGAATATCCTGTCGGTTATTGCCTTGATGGCCCTCATCACGTGCTCTATCACCAGTATGGTCACCCCTGACTCCCTCACCTTCAGGATTAGCTCAACAGCCTTGTCTATCTCTCCAAAATTCAATCCGGCCATCACCTCGTCCAGCAGGAGCACCTCGGGCCCCATGGCCAGGGCCTTTGCTACCTCCAGGCGCTTTCGGGAGGCCACGTTTAGGCTGTCGGCAGGCTTGTCTGCCATCTCGGCAAGGCCCACGAACTCCAGCACCTCATCTGCGGCCTCGATGGCCTCTTTTGCGCTGCGCTCCTTACCTTTGGCCCCGAACATGGCCCCAACAGACACGTTCTCTCTCACTGTCATGCCCTTGAAGGGCTTCACCACCTGAAAGGTGCGGCTGATACCCATGTGGGCTATCTGGTAGGGTTTCATACCGGTGATATCTCTATCCTTGAAGAAGATCTTGCCCTTGCTTGGCGCGTATGCCCCTGATATCATGTTGATAACAGTGGTCTTGCCGGCACCGTTTGGTCCTATCAGTCCCAGTATCTCTCCGGGATAGAGCTCGAAGTCCACCTCGCTAACAGCGGCGAGTCCCCCGAAGAACTTGGATATGCCCTCGCCACGCAGAATGGGTTTTCTATATTCGGACAAGGCGCTCATACCTTGTGCTCCCTTATGTTTTCGAGGAAGAAGCTCTTGGTGAGTTTCCGCTCCCCAGAGACGAGCTGAATGATGCCCTTGGGTGTGAAGATGATGGCCAGTATCACTATGGCCCCAAAGAAGAGGGTGTGGGCAACCAAGAAGTAGTTTGAGAGAAACTCTGATATCACCTCTATGGTTGCTGCCCCGAGCAGGGGACCCAGAAGGTGGCCTATACCTCCGAACACCGCCATCACGATCATCTTCACTGTTATCTCTACCGAGAACACCGCCTCGGGCTTGATGAACCCCTGCTGATATGCGGCAAGGGCCCCGGCGAGGCCAGTGAAGAGCCCGCTAAGGGCAAATGCCCCTATCTTGAAGATGGTGGTGTTGATACCCACCATGTTTGCTGCGTCCTCGTCCTCTCTTATGGCCCTTATGCCGTATCCGAACTTGCGTTTGAGTATAAAAAAGGTGACCAGCAGGGTGAGAACCAGCAGGGCAAGCATGGCAAAGTAGAAGAAGGTGTACTGGGCCTTAACCGACATGTCCATCATGGGAAGGTAGATGCCCGAGTTGCCCTCTGTGATCTCCAGGTTGTCCACCAGGGCCTTCATGGCCTCTGCTACCCCAAGGGTGGCTATGGCGAAGTAGTGACCCCTTAGCCTTAGCACAGGGATACCGATTAGCACACCGAACAGGGCTGCTCCCAGGCCAGCCGCGGGCAGTGCAATGGCGAAAGAGACCCCGAACTTCTCCATGAGCACGGCGGTCACGTAGGCCCCTATTCCGTAGAAGACCACGTTACCGAATGATGCGTAGCCTGTGTATCCACCTATGATGTTCCATGCACTGGCCAGCACGCCGAACATGAGTACCGTTGTGAAGAACCTTATCAAGAAGTTGTTGGCAAAAAAGGGTATGGCTATTGCCACCGCAAGGAGCAGTCCGATTATCACCGTGTTTCTTCCGGTCTTCATGGTTTCAGCTCCCCTTTCCCAGTATGCCCTTGGGACGAATTATCAGCACGAGGACCAGAATGGTGAAACTTATCAGGTTTTCGTAGGTGGCACCAAACCAGTTGCTACCCAGCGCCTCTGCAACTCCCAGAGTGAGCCCCCCCAGCACCGGGCCCATCATGGTGCCAAGCCCTCCTATTATTGTGACAACAAAGGACTTAAGGGTTAGAATACCCCCCATCATCGGGCTGACTGGAAATAGCAGCGACCAGAGGGCCCCTGCCGCTCCAGCTGCAGCAACGCCTATCCCGAATGTGATTGCGTAGGTGTTTGCAACGTCAACACCGCATAACCGGGCGGCGTCGAGGTCTTGCGAGGTGGCGCGTATGGCCCTGCCCAGGCGGGTCTTGTTCAGTATGTAGAAGAGTACAAGGGCGATGACGAAGGCCAGCACGAATGCCACCAGGCGAATAAGGGGGACGGTGACCGCGTTTCCTAAAGAGAAGTTGGCCGCGGCGTAAGGTATCTGAACCTTTCTCACGTCTGCCGTCCATGCAACCAGTGCAGCGTTGTTTATGAATATCTCGATCCCGAAGGCCAGGATCAGGGTTACAAATATGGATGCGCGTATCACGAGGTTTATCACGTACTTCTGAATCAAGAAGCCCAGAACGAAAAGCACCACCATTGAGGCTACAAGGCCGAAGAAGGGGTCTAACCCCATCAGGTGCCATAGCCAGTAGGTGGTGAAGGCCCCCAGCATGATGAAGGAGCCGTGGGCAATGTTTATTATGTCCATCACCCCCCAGATGAGTGACATTCCCAACGCCATCAGGGCGTAGAGGCCACCCTTCAATATGCCGTTGATAACTATCTGAAGAAGCAACATTTAGCTGTTTCTATCCTCCTACCTTGTCGTTGAAGCACAAAAGGAGGGAGGGTTAGGGGCCCTCCCTCCTCGGCAATTTCACTTGTTCTTTAACGCGATTTCCAGCAAGGAACGGGATAGTGGGGCTTCTTCGTTCCGTTGGGATACACCTGAACCACCTCACCTCCCAGTATCTGCAGTGCCACGCTGGTGCCCTTTATCTGCCCGTTGGGGGCAAACTCTACGTGACCGTAGATGGTGTCCAGCGAGGTGGACGCTATTGCATCTCTCACCTTCTGGGGGTTCAAGGTTCCCGCCCTCTCGATGGCGTTCTTGAGCACCGCGATGTCGGCTATTGCGCTTGCGTTGTGGTAGTCAGGATCGTAACCGTAGAGCTTCTTGAACTCCTTAACGAACTCCTTGGTGTCTTTGAATATGTAGCCCTTGAAGTTCATCTGGGGAGACCAGCTTGCAACGCCAAATATGTACTCTGCGTCTTTGCCAAGTGACTTTCTGAAGTCTGCCTCTGAAGGACCAACTGTGAGCGAGATCATTTTTGGACACACGTTAAGCTCCTTGGCCTGCTGCACGAAGTTTAACGATTCCTCGGTGTGTCCTGCCACCAATACGGCGTCGGCCTTCGCTGCCTTCACCTTGGTCAGGATGGTGTTGAAGTCGCTGGCACCCTCTGCGTACCTCTCGTAAACCACCACGTCAAAGCCCATCTTCTCTGCCAGCTTCTTTGTTCCCTTGGCGACGCTCTTGTCGAACTTGTCGTCTGCGTAGAGGATGGCCACTCTCTTTGGTGCTGGTTTGAATCCCTTCATCATCTCGAGGGTGGACTTGAAGTACTCGCCTGCTGGGGGAAGGGTTCCAAAGATGTACTTGTTGCCACGGCTGAATATCTTGCCCGATGCGCCTCCTCCCTCGATCATGGGTATTCTGTAGCGCTGTGCGATGATGCTGTCGGGAATGGTTATGCCGCTGGAGTAAGGTCCGAGGAGGAAGTTCACCTTGTCCTCAGAGATCAGCTTCTCTACCAGCTTGGCACTCTCATCGGCGCTGCTCTTGTCATCGTAGTAGATGATCTTGAGCTTGTAGTGCTTGGGTCCCACCTTAACCCCACCGCTCTCGTTTATCCTCTCTACCGCCATGTTGTAGGAGTCAACGTAGAGCTTTCCGGTACGACTCTTCTTGCCCGTGAAAGATATGGCGCATCCCACCTTTATCACGTTCCCTGCTTGGGCACTCTTCACCCCTGTTCCCAGGGTGAACGCCACCAATACCGCCAATGCCACGAACAGAGAAGCACTTACACCAAAAACCCTCCTCATCACTTGACCCTCCTTTCTCTGAGTCTCTTGTCCAAATACCCTATACCCTTTGTTGGTAATGTCAAGGTAGGACAAACAGTATTCGTTCTTGTTCATCTATGTTAAATGACTAATTTTCACATCCCTTTTTATTTAGAATCCCTATTTGTAACCCTGGGCCCTTGGTGGTTGGATATGCCACCATGAAAAGGGAGGGTGTGCTCATTGTGCCCAAAAGCGGGCATTATGCCTTCGAGCTCGAGGCGAGGCTGAAAGAGGTAGGGGTTAGCTGCATGGTTATTCCTACCCCAAAAGAAATCAGCAGCGAGTGCGGGGTCTCACTGCTGGTTAACAGGGGTTTTCTGCATAAAGGGGTCTCAATGCTTAACGATGGATGCGAAGAGATGCTCAGAGGGCTCTACCTGTTGCCCGAGCTTGTGCCCATATCCCTGAAGGGTGCCAAGGCATGAGCGGTTCCGGCGGTTCTGAGCCTTACAGGGTTATTTACCTTGACCATGCTGCCACCAGTTTTCCAAAGGCCCCAGGCGTGGCAGAGGCGGTTGTAGATTGCATGGAGAGAATAGGGGGAAACCCAGGACGCTCTGGGCACAGACTATCTGTTGAGGCTGCCCGTGTCATGCACCATTGCCGCACGAGGCTTGCAAGGCTATTCGACGCCCCTTTCAGCGAGGGGGTGATATTCACCAAGAACGCAACAGAGGCCATAAACCTTGCCCTTGGTGTGCTTGAAGAGGGGGATGGGGTTCTGGTGACCCCCTTTCAGCACAACGCGGTGATGCGCCCCTTGAACGCCCTGGTGCGAAGAATGGGCATAGAGGTGGCAGGGGTTAAGGTTGAGGGTGACACCTCGCCAGGTGGATGGCTTAGACGGTTCGAATCCCTTTGCAGGGAGGTTAAACCCCGCCTCGTGGTGGTGAACCACGGCTCTAACGTGATGGGAGAGGTGGCCCCCCTGGCCGAGCTGTGCGGTATTGCAAAGAAGGTTGGGGCAATGGTGCTGGTGGACGCCGCCCAGACCGCCGGGGTCTTGCCCATCTCGGTGAGGGACCTGGGAATAGACTTTCTTGCTTTCACCGGCCACAAGGGGCTCAGAGGACCCAAGGGAACGGGAGGGTTGGTGATCGCCTGCGGGGCTTTGCCACCCCCCCTTGTTTGCGGGGGTACAGGAAGCAGGTCAGAAGAGGAGGAGCAACCAGAGATGCTGCCCGACCGCTACGAGAGCGGCACCCCCAACGCCGAGGGCATAGCCGGGCTCGATGCTGCCCTAAGGTGGCTTGAAGAGACGGGCTTAGAAAAGATCCATCAACACGAGATGGGTCTTCTTGAGCAGTTTGCGGCAAAGTCTAAGGGTTTGAAGGGGGTGTCTTTCTGGGGACCACGGGGCAGTATGGGGGTGGCTGTATGCTCCATTCTGCTGGAGGGTATGGATCCTGCCTGGCTCTCCACCGTTCTCGACCGTGAACACGGTATCATGACCAGGCCAGGGCTTCATTGTGCCCCCGCTGCCCACAGGGCCTTGGGAACCTTTCCCTCTGGAACGGTCAGGGTATCTTTCGGTTTCACGAACACCGCAGACGATGTGGAGGTGCTGGTGGATGCCCTGAAGAGGATTGTTAGGGAGGCCTGAGGAATGAGCGAGATAAAGGTGGATGCAAGGGGGCTTTCGTGTCCTGTCCCTGTGTTGAAGACCAAGGAGGCCCTTGAGGGCATAGAAGAGGGGGTGATCACAGTTTTGGTGGACAACGGGGCCTCGTGCGAGAACGTACGCAGGTTTGCAGCGAGCCAAGGCTGTACCGTGGAGGTTAGGGAGCACCAGGGAGAGTTCGTTTTGAGCATCGCCAAGGGATACACCTGTGGGGCTCCTGTTGGTGGCACTCCAGATATGGGAGAAGAGGGTGTAACCCTTCTCATTCTCAATGACTCCCTTGGACCCGATGAGGAGCTTGGCAACCTGCTAATGAGGGCATTCATAGCCACCCTTACCGAGGCCACAAACCGCCCTAAAAGAATACTCTTTCTGAACAGGGGGGTCTTCTTGACCCTGGTGACATCACCTGTGCTGGGGCCTTTGAAGGAACTACAGGATGCAGGGGTAGAGATTTTCTCTTGCGGTACCTGCCTCGACTTCTTCGGTGTGAAGGATAAGCTGGGCGTGGGGGCCGTAACCAACATGTACGACACCGTAGAACGACTAACCTCTGAAGAGAGAATAGTGACCGTGGGATGATGGACGAGAGACTGACCACAACAGTGCGTGCCTCGGGGTGAGGGGCCAAGTTGGGGCCAGGGGACCTGGCCCGGGCCTTGCAGGGCATATCCATGGCAGCCGATCCCAGGGTGCTGGTGGGGATGGATACCTCTGACGATGCAGGGGTCTATCTGCTGAACGAGACCACTGCTCTAATCCAGACCGTGGACTTCATAACCCCTGTGGTGGACGATCCCTTTGCCTTCGGCAGAATAGCCGCGGCCAACTCGCTCTCAGACGTGTATGCCATGGGGGGAAAACCTCTGACCGCTATGAACCTGGTCTGTTTTCCCTCTTGCAAGCTGCCCATCACCCTATTGCAAGAGGTTCTGAGAGGCGGTGCCAGTGCGGTGTCAGAGGCGGGGGCCGTTCTGCTTGGGGGGCACAGCGTTGACGATCTGGAGCTGAAATACGGCCTCTCTGTTACCGGGGTGGTTGACCCCAACATGGTGATCACAAATGGTGGGGCTATTGAGGGAGACGCGCTGGTTCTAACCAAACCACTGGGCACAGGTCTTATCATCACCGCAATCAAGGGGGGGCTGGCCTCTAAGGAGGCATCTGAGAGTGCCATTAAGGTGATGGGGGAGCTCAATGCCGAGGCATCCATGGCAATGGTGAAGGCGGGTGCACACGCCTGCACCGACGTTACGGGATTCGGCTTGGCTGGCCATGCCCTTGAGATGGCCAGGGCGAGTGATGTGACCATAGAGCTGTGGTTAAACCGCTTGCCGGTGGTGCATCCCCACGCCCTGGATTACGCTGCAATGGGTCTGATTCCCGCCGCTGCATACCGCAACAAAGAGTTCGTGGCAGAGGCGCTGAAAGGTCCAGTAGATGGCCATGGGCTTGAGATACTTCTTTACGATCCCCAGACCTCTGGTGGGCTGCTCGTCTCCCTCCCAGAATCAAAGGCCCAGATGGTGCCAGGGACGGTTGTTGGCAGGGTGATGGAGAAAACAGCTACACCGTTGGTGGTGGTAGAGTAAGTGACAGGCTTTGCCATTCTTGAACTATTTAC